>JAHHJO010000227.1:0-12340 GCA_018680275.1 Bacteroidia bacterium | reverse complement strand
ACAAGTCGTTCCAAAGAATATGAGTTGGAACAAGCTAAAATACGCTGACGTCATTTTTCTGAGTTATGAAGACATCGATGGCCTGGATGATGCATTGGAAGAATTATGTCTTTTAGGCAACATAATTGTGGTTACTGATGGGGATAAAGGAGCAGATGTATTTATCAACGGGAACAAGCAACACTTTCCTGCTGTGCCCTCCAAGCTTGTCGATCCTACGGGAGCAGGAGACATTTTTGCGACAGCCTTCATAATCAGATACCTCCAGCACAATGACCTAAGCGATGCTATGATTCATGCACACCTGGCAGCGTCAGAACATATTGCAAAAACAAGGTAATAAACCAGGGTAATAGTGCTTGTTTATCGATGGTGTACTGTCGAGGATATAGACATGTTCCCTGCTATTGGAAAGCGTAATCCGCAAGCAGGGAAACAGTTATGTTATTAAATTTTAAATTCAATTCCCTGAGCCAGGGGTACTTCAAGGCTGTAGTTGATTGTATTGGTTTGTCTGCGCATATAAGCCTTCCAGGCATCTGATCCTGATTCCCTTCCGCCGCCAGTCTCTTTTTCACCGCCAAAAGCACCACCAATTTCTGCTCCGCTGGTACCGATATTTACATTGGCGATCCCGCAGTCAGAACCGGCTGAACTCAGGAATAATTCGGCTTCTCTCATATTTGTCGTCATTATGGCAGATGACAAGCCTTGTGGAACATTATTCTGAATATCAATAGCATTTTTCAGCCCTCCCCGATATCTGATCAGGTACAGGATAGGTGCAAAAGTTTCATGTTTGACGATAGGATAACTTGCTCTGACTTCAGCGACACATGGTTTAACATAACAACCGCTACCGTAACCCCGGCCCGTCAATACACCGCCTTCAATAAGAAATGAACCACCTTGTTCTTTTATCTTTTCAATACTATCCATATATTTTTCAACGGCATCTTTGTCAATGAGTGGTCCTACATGTACTTTTGGATCAAGGGGGTTCCCGATCTTAAGATGCTTATATGCTTTGCTAAGAATCTTCTTGACCTTATCGTATTGAGAATCATGAATAATAAGCCTCCTGGTGCTTGTACAACGTTGACCACAAGTTCCAACTGCTCCAAAAACAGCTCCTGACAAAACAAGATTAAGGTCCGCATTCGGTGTAATGATTATAGCATTATTGCCACCCAGCTCCAGGAGTGATTTACCCAATCTTTGAGCAACGGTTGTTCCGACTATTTTACCCATTCTTGTACTTCCGGTAGCAGAGATCAGGGGTATACGATTATCAGTTGTCATATATTCTCCAACCGTGTAATCACCATTAATAATACAGCTGATTCCTTCAGGAACATCGTTTTTCTTCAATACATCCATCAGGATATTGTGGCATGCAACAGCACATAAGGGTGTTTTTTCGCTTGCTTTCCAGATGCAAACGTCTCCACAGACGAGAGCGATCATTGAGTTCCATGACCAGACTGCAACAGGGAAGTTAAATGCAGAAATAATACCTACGATTCCAAGCGGATGCCATTGTTCATACATCCTGTGGGAAGGTCTTTCACTATGCATGGTAAGACCATATAGTTGTCTTGAAAGGCCAACAGCAAAATCACATATATCTATCATTTCCTGAACTTCTCCCCAGCCTTCCTGCAAGGATTTACCCATTTCATAGGAAACCAGGCGTCCAAGGGCATCTTTATTTTTTCTAAGTGCATCACCGTATTGTCTTACGATTTCACCCCTTTTGGGTGCTGGTGTGGTTCTCCAGGAAGAAAAGGCACCCTGAGCCTTTTTAACAACCTCTTCATATTCTTTTCGGGTTGTGACATTTACACTTCCAATATATTTTCCGTTTACTGGCGAATAAGAGTCGATGACAGTACCATCTCCATCCATTTTTTCAAGTCCGGTAAATGTTCCGGGATTATTTTTTTTCAAGCCAAGAGCTTTCAGAAATGTTGTATCCATGTGTTGTTATTCTTTGATCGCAAATGTATAAAAAGCAGCGCATCGTAATGGTAATTTTGACAATTTGGCATAAAATATATTTGGTATAATATCTGACGTTATAATTTGAACAGAAATAAGTGAGTTATAAATAGATTACAGGTTAACTCTTATCTTCACAACCTGTTAAACAAGCGATAATATGTTAAACGTACTAAAAAAGGTTTTTGGGACTAAGTATGACAAGGATGTCAAAGGCATTATGCCTTACGTGGAAAAAACCAATGAATACTTTGAGGAATATCATGCATTGAGCGATGATGAACTCAGAAATATGACCATAGAATTCAGAAAAAGAATTTCGGATCATCTAAAAGGCATTGACCAGGATATTAAACACCTTGAGGAAGAAGCTGCAAAAGAAGAGGATCTTGGACATCGTGAAGAGATATATATACAGATCGATGAAATGAAAAAAGATCGCGACAGTCACCTTGAGGATATACTCATGGAAATACTGCCAGAAGCTTTTGCCGTTGTCAAGGAAACTGCAAGCCGGTTTTCAAATAGCACAGAGATAAGGGTTAAAGCTACAGAACATGATCGGAATCTGGCAGCATTTAATGACTATATCAATATTGATGGAGATACCGCGGTTTGGAAAAACAGCTGGACAGCAGCAGGAGGCGATGTAACATGGAATATGGTTCACTATGATGTACAGCTTATTGGAGGGTTTGTACTTCATACAGGTAAGGTTGCGGAAATGCAGACAGGAGAAGGAAAAACACTTGTTGCAACCCTTCCGGCCTATCTGAATGGATTATCAGGACAAGGGGTACACATTATTACAGTAAACGATTACCTGGCCCGCAGGGACAGCGAATGGGTTGGTCCTATCTTTGAATTCCTGATGATGACTGTTGATTGTATTGACAAATATCAACCACACTCACCCGAAAGGAAAGCAGCATATAAGTGCGATATTACCTACGGAACCAATAATGAGTTCGGGTTTGATTACCTGAGAGATAATATGGTGCGCTCTCTCGAAGAAAGAGTTCAGCAAAAACATCATTATGCTATGATTGATGAGGTGGATTCAGTCCTCATTGACGATGCAAGGACACCTTTGATTATTTCCGGTCCGGTACCCGAGGGCACAGAAGAGCAGGAATACCAGGCTTTAAAACCAAAGGTTGAACGTCTAATGGCTGCTCAAAGAAAAATGGCAACACAATATCTTGCTGAGAGTAAGAAATTATTTAAAACAGGAAATACGGGCTTTGAAGAAGGAGACACAGGTATGCATTTATTGAGAGCCTACCGTTCACTTCCTAAATACCGTCCGTTAATAAAGTTTTTGAGTGAAGAAGGTGTCAAGGCAGTCCTTCAGAAAGCCGAGAACTACTATATGCAAGAGCAGAACAAGAATATGCATCTTGTTGATGATACATTGTTGTTTACTATTGATGAAAAAAACAGGAATGTTGAATTAACAGATCATGGAGTAGAATACCTTTCAAAAGGGGAGAATGATCCTAAATTCTTCATCATGCCGGATATAGCAAGTGAAATGCAGTTGATAGAAGCAAAAGAAACAGAAGAGGAAATTAATCTTGCAGAAGAAAGATCAGCCCTAATCCAGGACTATTCTATTAAGTCACGACGTCTGCATGCTGTAAGTCAACTTTTAAAGGCATACACTCTTTTTGAAAAGGAAGAAGAATACGTAGTTATTGAAGGGCAGGTAAAAATCGTAGATGAGCAGACTGGTCGTATGATGGAGGGACGAAGGTACTCGGATGGTTTACACCAGGCACTCGAAGCCAAGGAGAATGTTAAAGTTGGTGATATTACCCAGACATACGCTACTATCACATTACAGAATTATTTCAGGATGTACCACAAGTTGGCGGGTATGACAGGTACAGCTGAGACAGAAGCACATGAATTGTGGGAGATTTATAAGCTTGATGTTGTGGTCATTCCGACAAACAGACCAATTGTCAGGGATGACAGGGAAGACCTTGTTTACAAGACAGCCAGGGAAAAATACAACGCCGTCATTGATGAGATTGAACATCTGACATCGAATGGCCGTCCGGTACTTTTGGGAACAACGACAGTTGATATTTCTGAGAAACTAAGCCGGATGTTGAACCTTAAAGGTATTTCACACAATGTACTGAATGCCAAACAACATCAAAGAGAAGCGGAGATCGTCGCAGAAGCCGGTAAGCCAGGCAGGGTGACAATTGCAACTAATATGGCTGGTAGAGGAACAGATATAAAGATCAACCAGGAGGTCAAAGATGCAGGGGGACTGGCAATTATTGCTACGGAAAGACATGATTCAAGACGGGTAGACAGGCAGTTGCGTGGTCGTGCCGGAAGACAGGGAGATCCTGGTACTTCCCAGTTCTATGTGTCATTGGAGGATAAACTGATGCGTTTGTTCAATTCAGATCGGATTGTGAAAGTAATGGATTCCATGGGTCATCAGGAAGGTGAAGTTATCCAGCACAAAATGATCACAAAGTCAATTGAACGGGCACAGAAGAAAGTAGAGGAAAACAACTTCGGGATCAGGAAAAGGCTTCTTGAATATGATGATGTCATGAACATCCAAAGAGAAGCTATTTATAACAAGAGAAATAATGCGCTATCAGGTGAAAGGCTCTCTGTAGATCTTTACAACATGATTATGTCATTAACCGAGAGTCTTGTTGAGGATCATAAAGCCGGAGGTAATTATGAAACCTTCAAAAATGATAGCTTAAGGGTACTTACTATTGATCCGAGTATTGACGATGCTGATTTCAGCGAGGGAAACACAAATGAGCTTGTCGTTCGTTTTCAAAACCAGGTTCTGGAAGAATATGAAAGGAAATCAGATAAAATTTCGGAGATTTTACTGCCGGTGATCAAGAATGTACATGAAAATGAAGGACACAGGTATAAGCGGATTGCCATTCCTTATGTCAGTTCGAGGAGGGAAAAAGGTCTTCCCATAGCAGCTGATCTCGAACCAGCAGTTGATTCTGGCGGTAAGACAATTATGAAAGACATCGAGAAGGCTATTACATTGGCATATATTGATGAGAACTGGAAGGAGCATTTGCGCTCAATGGATGAATTAAAAGATTCTGTACAGGCAGCTTCGTTTGAGCAAAAAGATCCACTGGTTGTATACAAAATGGAAGCCTACGACGCATTTGAAGAACTGGTTTACAGAATAAATTATGATGTCATTTCGTATCTTATGGGAGGTAAACTTCTGATTGGCAGTCCTGAAGATGTAAAGGAAGCGAAGCAAAGCAAAACTGATTTCAGAAAGGTAAGAACCAGTCGTGAAGATTCAGCAAGAAGGAGAGCTGCTGCGAGTGCGGGACAAGGGCAGGCAAAACCGGAAACATTTAAAAGAACAGAAAAGAAAGTAGGGAGAAATGCACCTTGTCCTTGTGGCAGTGGGAAGAAGTTCAAACAATGTCACGGTAAAGGATAATTAAAAGACATATTACATTTGAATATGATTCGGACACTATTATTTGTACTAATTATGCTTTCTTCTGTAATGGCTATTGGCCAGGTTACAGTCAAGGAAGAACCTGTTGTTACCCAGGCCATGGATACTTATATGACCAGAAATTTGGAAGAAAATATAATTAGAGGCTGGCGGATCCAGATTATTACAACAGATGACCGGAGAGAAATGGATCTGGCAAACCAGAAATTTTCCATGCTTTATCCCCATATAAAATATGAGTGGCAACATAATGCACCATATTACCAGGTTAGAATAGGAGCCTATGAAAAAAAAGAAGACCTCGAGGCTTTCCTTCTTGAATTAAAAAAAGAATTTCCATCTGCCATTCCGGTTCAGGATGATATTAAGAAAGAGGATTTAATTGAATCAAATGGATAGAAGAAGAGCAGCAATTTCTATTGACTGGATTCTTCTTTCGGTTTTTTTAGGTATTCTCCTTATTGGATGGCTCATGTTATATTCCGTGAGTTATGTTGGTCCCGGGCTTTGGTTCGACATCAATTCCATCGTTGGACGACAAACTATTTGGATGGGTATCAGCCTCATTGCCTTTATGATGTTTTATACAATTGACTGGCGAATCATAAATACCCTTGCTTTTCCTATTTATGCGTTGAGTTGTTTGATGCTGATCGCAGTTTTGATTTTTGGTCATGAAATCAAGGGTGCTACCTCGTGGTTTTCAGTATTTGGTTTCTCATTCCAGCCGTCGGAAATAGCAAAGTTTGGAACAGCCCTGGGCCTGGCAGCCTATCTGAGTCAGCCATCAGTAAAACTGGATGAACCCAAAGATGTTTTTATCAGTCTTGCATTGATCCTGTTTCCACTAGGCCTTATCATTTTACAACCCGACCCGGGCACAGCAGTTATTTTTATCGCGTTTATAATCCCCTTGTTCAGAGCGGGGTTAAATGCCTCTCTTTATCTTTTGGGATTGTCGCTTGCATTTATTCTTATAGGTTCATTATTATGGACACCTTATTCTATGGTTCTCATCATACTCCTTGTATCTTATTTTGTCTTTAGCTTACAGAATAAGGAAAAAAGATTACCGCTGAGTATCCTTGCGCTGCTCACGTTATTCGCAATTTCCAGTTATAACTATATTGATTATTGGATATTGCTCGGTGTGATTTTCCTTGCAGGTTTTTATTTCTTCTTCCTGGTCTACAAACAAGCCAGGTACCGCTTGATCACCATTGCCACTATTGTTTCATTTTCTTCAATTGGTCTTTCTTTCGGAACACAATGGGGCTTTGATAATTTTTTGAAACCACACCAACAAGACAGGATAAATGTTTGGTTAAGACCTGAATTATCAGATCCCAGGGGGGCGTTGTATAATATAATTCAATCAAAGACAGCTATCGGTTCAGGGGGCTTTACCGGGAAGGGATTCCTGGAGGGAAATATGACTAAACTCAATTATGTCCCTGAACAATCTACGGATTTTATATTCAGTATTCTTGGAGAAGAACAGGGTTTTTTAGGATCGGTAAGCCTGATTCTATTGTTTACATTATTGGTTTTCAGAATTAGTATAATTGCTGAACGGGCCAACCTTGTATTTATCAGGTATTATGCCTACGGGGTTGCCGGGCTGATATTTTTCCATTTTTTTATAAATATCGGAATGACAACGGGTATCATGCCTGTTATTGGTATACCGTTGCCGCTTATGAGTAAAGGAGGATCTTCATTATTGAGCTTCAGTATTATGATTGCAGTATTGCTTAAAATGGATCTTTCAAGAATCAGGTAACGCAACAAAATGACAAGCCCGGATAAGTTGAATAGATTTCGGTCAAAATTTACCTGGATTCGTTTTAGAATGTTTATTATTCAGTGCAGATGAATAGATCGACAAAATGACTGATCAACACTATACTTTCTGCCAAAATGACTAATGAAAGGGATATTTTTAAAATTGGAATTTGTTTTGACGGATATTAATTAAAAGAACAAATAGAATGACATACGATAATTTTACAATAAAGGCGCAAGAAGCTATTTTGAAGGGACAGCAAATCGCTGGCAGTTTTGATCAACAGCAAGTAGATACGACGCATCTGTTGAAAGGCATATTTGAAACTGACGAGGAGTTAAGCGCATTCTTATTTCAAAAACTTGATGTAAATCTGGCATCATTGCAAAGGCAGATTGATGAAGCTATTACCAAATACCCTAAAGTTGAAGGTTCAGACAAACAATATTTGACAAACGATGCGAACCAGGCTTTGGCAAGAGCTAAAAAGAAAATGAAATCTTTCGAGGATGAGTTTATTTCTCTGGAGATGATTTTGATCGGGATTATCACAGGAAAAGATAAAGCAGCACAGTTACTGAAAGACGCCGGGGTTACAGAGAAAGGAATGGTCAAAGCCATAGAAGAATTAAGGAAGGGAAGGAAAATTGATTCTCAGAGTGGAGGAAATGAGTACAATGCTTTAAAGAAGTTCGTCATTAACCTTTGCAACAGAGCAGAAGAAGGCAAACTTGATCCGATTATCGGAAGAGATGAAGAGATCAGGAGAATGTTGCATATACTTTCGAGAAGGAAGAAAAACAACCCGATACTGGTTGGTGATGCCGGTGTAGGTAAAACAGCAATTGTTGAAGGTATAGCCTGGCGGATCGTAAAGCAAGACGTTCCTGAAAAACTTTTATCCAAGAGAATATATACACTGGATATTGCTGCACTCATTGCTGGTGCTAAATATAAAGGAGAGTTTGAAGAGAGACTTAAGGCGGTCATTAAGGAGGTAAATACTTCAAATGGAGAAATAATTCTATTTATAGATGAGATACACACATTGATTGGTGCCGGAGGCGGTAACGGTGCCATGGATGCAGCCAATATTTTAAAACCTGCTTTAGCCAGGGGAGAGTTGCGAACCATAGGCGCTACAACCCTGGACGAATACCAGAAATACTTTGAGAAAGACAAGGCGCTTGTCCGTCGCTTCCAAACAGTTTATGTAGATGAACCAAGCACAGAAGACACAATTTCTATTCTAAGAGGTATACAGGAGAAATATGAGATGTATCATAAAATCGAAATCCTGGATGAAGCGCTTGTGGCAGCTGCTGAATTATCCCATCGATATATAACGGAAAGGAAACTACCGGATAAAGCTATAGATCTTATTGATGAGGCTGCAGCCAAATTAAGGCTTGAACTAGACAGTGTTCCCGAGGAGATAGATGAAATGGACCGTAAAGTCAGGCAATTGGAAATCGAAAGAGAAGCTGTCAAAAGAGAGGGGCATGAAAAGAAACTCAAGTTTATTGCTGAACAAATTGCTAATGCTAAAGAAAAACTTGAGTCACTGAATGCAAGATGGAAAAATGAAAAGGAAATAGTTGATACCATTCAGAATATTAAGAAGGAAATTGAAAACCTCGAACATTCAGCAGAGTTGGCAGAGCGAGACAGCGATTATGAGAAAGTTGCAAGAATCAGGTATGGTGAGTTGAAGGAAAAGGAAGCCATGCTAATGGCTGCCGAGGAAAAACTGGAGAAGATATCTGAAGAGTCAAGGTTCACAAATGAGGAAGTTACTGCTGATGATATTGCAGATATCGTATCAAGATGGACTGGAATACCTGTCAGCAAAATGATGCAGAGTGAAAAGCAGAAACTACTAAACCTGGAAGACGATATCGGTAAGAGACTGATTGGTCAAATGGAAGCTGTTGTGGCTGTATCTGATGCTATCAGAAGATCCCGGTCCGGGTTGTCTGATCCTAATAAACCGATTGGTTCTTTCATTTTCCTGGGCCCTACAGGTGTAGGAAAAACCGAATTGGCAAAAACACTTGCGGAAGTATTATTTGATGATGAAAGAGCGATTACCAGGATTGATATGAGTGAATTTCAGGAAAAACACTCAGTTTCAAGGCTTGTAGGAGCTCCTCCGGGATATGTGGGTTATGATGAAGGAGGACAACTTACAGAAGCAGTCAGAAGAAGGCCATATTCAATCATATTGCTGGATGAAATAGAAAAGGCGCATCCTGATACATTCAATATATTGCTCCAGGTGCTGGATGACGGCCGGCTCACTGATAATAAAGGTAGGGTTGCTAACTTCAAGAACACCATTATTATTATGACATCTAATATGGGATCTGAAGTGATTCTGGAAAATTTTGAAGACCTCGAGGCAGTTGGTGATGAACATCGGGTTGATATCATTGAAACAACAAAAGTGGAGGTCTTTGAATTGCTCAAGGAAACATTAAGGCCCGAATTCCTGAACAGGATTGATGAGCAGATAATGTTTTTGCCTCTTACAAAAGAAGAAATTAAAAAGATCGCTATCCTGTTGCTGAAAAAATTAAGGAAGAACCTTAAACAACAGGAAATGGAAATAGAGTTTTCAGAATCAGCTATGACCTTGCTTGCAGATCTTGGATATGACCCCCAGTTTGGTGCACGTCCTTTAAAAAGAGTGATCCAACGAGAGATAATAAATGAATTGTCGAAATTAGTATTGGGTGGAGAATTTACACCCGGAGAAACCATTTATGTAGGAACCGACAGAAAAGGGTTCACTTTTACTGATAAGGCGACAGATTCAAAGGATTTGCCAAAAGCGCCTGATAAAGAAAAAAAGACAAAGGCGGACAAGTTAAAGAAAGCGGCTGATGACGTTCAAAAGGCAGTAGATGAAATAAACAAAGAAGACAATAAGAAAAAGGATAATGGGGTTTAAAATCAGGGACGAAAAACCTACCTTAGTCTGCTAATCTTCTGAAGATGTCAAAGATCACAACGATATCCCCACACAAGATTAAACTGGATGAATTGTTTATATATTTCAGAGATGAATTTGACATCCAGCTGTCTGAGGAATCGATAAAAGCAGTTCAGAAAACCAGGTCTTACCTGGAGCGCAGAATGGCAAAAAGCCATGAAAAAATTTATGGTGTAAATACCGGATTTGGTTCACTTTGTGATGTTGAGATCAATCGTGAGGAGACAGAACAACTCCAGTATAATCTTATCGTTTCACATGCTGCCGGGGTAGGTGAAATAGTGCCGGTAGAAATCGCGAGACTTGTTCTTCTTCTTAAAATTAAAAACCTTTCTTTCGGGTATTCTGGTGTCAGGTTGAACCTGATTAATAAAATGATTGGACTTTTTAATCAGAAAATAACCCCGATAATATATCAACAGGGATCTCTTGGTGCTTCCGGTGATTTAGCTCCATTGGCGCATATGAGTCTACCCATCATTGGCAAGGGTGAAGTATGGTACGAGGGAAACAAACATAGCACAAATGATCTTTTCAATAAATTGGGCATTGAACCCTTCAGGTTGTCTTCCAAAGAAGGCCTGGCCCTTATAAACGGGACCCAGTTTTCATTGGCATATAGTATCTGGAGTGCTTATCACACCCGAAACCTAATGTACTGGTGCAACCTAATAACTGCTTTGTCTATTGAAGCCTACCAGTGTTCCCTTGACCCATTCGACCCAGACATCCAAAATATTCGACAGCATAACGGACAAAAGGTTGTAGCCGCCAGGTTACTTGAATTACTTGAGGGTAGTGAGGTATTGAAAGGACACAAGCATGGGGTTCAGGACCCTTATTCCTTCAGGTGTGTTCCCCAGGTACATGGTGCAAGCTTTGATGCAATAGAGCACGTGTTGAATACATTTGAAAATGAATTAAATGCTGTTACAGACAACCCGAATGTCTTCACTGAAGAAGATAAAATATTATCCGGAGGTAATTTTCATGCACAGCCTTTGGCTCTTTCCCTGGACTTCCTGGGAATAGCTTTGGCAGAACTGGCGAATATTTCAGAAAGACGCACCTACAAACTTATTGAAGGAAGCAGGGGACTACCGGATTATCTGACTGCACAAAGCGGCTTACATTCGGGAATGATGATTACGCAATACACTGCAGCCTCTGTTGTTAGTCAGAACAAACAACTGTGTTCTCCGAGTTCAGTTGACTCTATTGTGTCAAGCAAGGGCCAGGAAGATCATGTAAGCATGGCAGCTAATGGAGCTACAAAAACATACCGTATCGTTGAAAATGTATATAAGGTGCTGGCAATTGAACTTATGGTCGCCTGCCAGGCACTGGAATTCAGACGTCCATTGAAAAGCAGTCCTGCACTTTCAACTATCATTGATAATTATCGGGAACATGTTCCAAAACTTAATGAAGACAGAGTCTTGCATGATGATATCATCAAAAGCATTGCTTTTCTGAAAGCCCGTAATTTCTAAGAAGATTTCATGTGTACATCCCTTTGAGGGAATGGAATTGTAATATTGAATTCATTGAACATCCTGTTTATTTCCAGGCGGATATCACTTTTAATATCTTCAATGACCATATAATTTCTTGAGAAAAAATACAAGGTAAAATCCAGGGAAGATTCTCCGAATTGTTTGAGACGCACAATTGGAGAAGGGTATTGCAGGACATATGGATTTTGGTCTGCAATGTCAAGCAGAATTTTTTTCACCAATGCAGCGTCCGAACCATAAGCTACACCAATATTGATTTCAAACCGCACCTTATCGCTAAAATGGGTCCAGTTTATAACCTTATTGTTAACCAGTAAGTGGTTTGGAACAATTAAACTTATATTTTCCCTTGTTTCTACAATTGATGATCTTAATCCAATTTCTTTTATTGTTCCAACAGTACCTTCAAATTCTAAGACATCTCCTACGGAAACACTTCTTTCAAACAATAAAACAATTCCTGATATAAAATCATTAAATGTTTGCTGAAGGCCAAGGCCAATACCAACCAACAAGGCGGCTGCACCACCAAGGGGAAGCGTCATGTTAATGCC
>JAHHJO010000446.1:0-12604 GCA_018680275.1 Bacteroidia bacterium | reverse complement strand
GTGGAATGATCTACTACAAATTAGAGAGTAAAGAGCACACAGCAACTCAACATATGATGTTGATTGAGTAATCATTTTGGTTTATTATCAATTGAGGCTGGTCAATGGAGATTGATCAGCCTTTTTTTATGTCCATTAATCAGAAAAACATATTAAAAAAAATGATTAATTATAATTTTAACTATTTGTAAGTCACTAGAAATTACTAATTTAGCGGCAGTTTACTTCATGAGATCCTTTGGTTACGTCTTCAATACCACCTGAGAGATGGTATGTAACCAAAAAGATTCGGAGGGCTCCGCTAGGAGCCCTTTTTTATTCTACAGATTATGTTTTAGCTAATATTCTATTGGGTTTACCAGAAGGGAATGGGATGGTCTGGTGGAGAATGTTAATGCGCTATCAATCGGATATCAAATGATAATAATTATCAAATGATAATATCTTAGGTGAAACAATAGTGTTATTGTTTATTTATATCAATATGCACGTGCATATATAACCTTATGCTTTCCTTCTTTACCTGATAACATATCTGGTCCATCAGGATCTGAATTCTCAAGTGGAATACACCGTATAGTAGCTTTTGTTAATTCTTTAACCCTGGTTTCAGTTTCTTCAGTACCATCCCAATTGGCTTTTATGAATCCGCCTTTGTTTTCAAGTACGTCCTTGAATTCATCAAAGGAGCTGACTTCGGAAGTATGATCTTCTCTATGATTCAATGCCTTGTTAAAGAGATTTTCCTGTATTTCTACAAGTAATGAAGAGATATAGTCGGTAACCGTTTCAAGTGGAATAAACGACTTCTCTTTTGTATCCCTGCGTGCAATTTCAAGTTGATTTTTTGCAAGATCCCTCATACCAATTCCAATTCTGATTGGAACCCCTTCCATTTCATATTGAGCAAATTTATATCCAGGTCTTTTCTGATCATCCAGATCTATATCAACTCTTATACCCATTGATTTCAATTTGCCTGAAATCTCTCGAGCAACTTTTACAATTTCGTCATTAGGTTTTGGTATGGGAACAATGACAACCTGGGTAGGTGCCAGTTTTGGGGGAAGGATAAGACCATCGTCGTCGGAGTGCGTCATTACCAGCCCACCTACCAAACGCGTAGATACACCCCAGGAGGTTGCCCATACATATTCTTCTTTATTATTATTATCAGCAAATTTCACATCAAAAGCCTTGGCAAAATTTTGACCCAGAAAATGGGATGTTCCAGCCTGTAATGCTTTCTTGTCCTGCATCAGGGCTTCAATCGTATAAGTATCTTCAGCTCCTGCAAATCTTTCACTTTCAGTTTTAGCACCTTTTATAACAGGCATAGCCATATATTCTTCTGCAAACCGGGCATAAATATCATGGATCAATGCTGTTTCATCTTCAGCTTCTTTCTTAGTAGCATGTGCTGTATGACCTTCCTGCCATAAGAATTCTGCAGTACGGAGAAAGGGTCTGGTTCGCATCTCCCATCTCACAACATTGGCCCATTGATTTATCAATAGTGGTAAATCCCTGTAAGACTGAATCCAGTCCTTATAGGTATTCCAGATAATAGTCTCTGACGTTGGCCTTACAATTAGTTCTTCTTCCAATTTGGCTGAGGGGTCTACTATAACGCCATTTCCATCAGGATCATTCATTAACCTGTGATGTGTTACAACAGCACATTCTTTTGCAAACCCTTCTACATGCTGGGCTTCCCTGCTAAGGAAGCTTTTAGGTATGAATAAAGGAAAATATGCATTGACATGACCTGATTCCTTAAACATGGAATCAAGTTGATTTTTCATATTTTCCCATATAGCATAACCTAATGGTTTTATGACCATACAACCTCTTACTGCTGAATGGTCAGCCAATCCTGCTTTTTTGACAATGTCATTATACCATTGCGAATAATTATCTTCACGGGACGTAATTTCTTTTGCCATTATCTGAATTAATGTTTAACAAATATTAAGAAATCGTAAAAATGCTACTTTTCTTGGACATTAGACAATGAGAAAGGAAGGCCAGACAAGAGAATAATATTTACAGATATGTTAAAGAAGTAATAATTCACTATAATCGGGAATCCTTTTGGAATATTATTCGTCGTATTTACTGAAGGTCAGAATGATCGATGTTAAAAAGATTAACTATTGTTAAATAGGGATTTAAGTAAGTTTTAACTGAAACTGACCTAGTTTTAATTTAAATTCGATAATAGAAACATCTAGATATGAAAAAGATAAATTTTCTGTCGTTAATTATACTCCTGGCAATGGCAACCACTGCACAGGCCCAGTTTGACGATTTATATTATGATCCTGATACGGATGATTATTATTACGAATCATATGATGATAATTACGAGGATAACGGGGATTATTATGATGAAGATGATTATGACGAATATGATTACTGGGCTGATTATGATGATTACTATTCTTCAAGGATCAGGAGATTTCACAGGCCATATTATGCATTAGGTTTTTATAATTCATTTGGATGTAACAGTTTATTCTGGAATCCATGGGATTTTTACAGTCCTGCCTATTCATTTGGCTTTTTTGGAGGAGGATACGTCGGTAATGGTATTTATATAGGGTATAACTGGGGATGGCCTTCTTACAGGAATAGATTTAATAACTTCTGGGGTGGGCATTGTAGTCCTTATTACAGACCCTATCATCACTATTATGCCGGCACAGGTTATCCCGGATATTATAACGGTGGATATTATGGCGGATGGTATAACGGAGGTTATTATGGTGGACACCACGGAAACAATAACCAGTGGCAGGGTGGATACGCTTCAAGTAATCCAAAAGGAACATATTATGGATCTCGCAGAAGTGGTTCTACCAGCAGTTCTGTTCAGGGAGAAAGGAGAACCCCCAGGATAGCCAATGCAAGAACTACTGAGTTAAATAAAGTAGGACAAGTGACGATGCCTTCAGATATTGGGAATGAAAGTACTGCACGGAAAAGTGTCCCTGGAAACAATACATTGAACCAGACTTCCAGAGCTTTGACGAGGTCAGACAGGAAAGCGATTCCAGGAAAAAGCGGGGAAGCTACTTCAATTCGGGTAGAAAGAAATTCTCGAAGAGCACCTACCGGTTTTACAGAGGTGGAGAGAAACAGAAGAATATCAGAAAGACCTTCCAGAAAGGCTATTTCAGGGAATTCAGAATCCAGGAAGACAAACAGAGCCGCACAGAGGTCTGTGGAAAGACAGTCAAGGTCTTCATATAAAAGAACAGAGTCCAGAAGACCGAGTACAAGCAGCAGATCAAAAAGTTACAATAATAACAGGAAATCAAGTAGCAGTAACTTTTCAAGATCTTCTTCAAAATCTTCTTCAAGATCCAATTTCGGTTCTTCCAGGTCCGGCAGCAGTACGCGGAGTTCTGGTAGCTCTTCCAGGTCATCTTCAAGAAGTTCGGGAGGATCATCCAGATCAAGTTCAAGAAGCGGCGGCAGAGGTAAATAGGACTAAAGAAATATACAGTATTAATAATAACTGATCATGAAGTATTGGTGGACTCTATGCGTCCACCTTTTTTATGAATAATTCTAACTTTAAAATGATATACCAATGAGATCGATACTAGCCTTTTTTCTGACAATAATAACCATGATTGGATTGCAGGCACAATCCCTTACCGATGCGGTGAGGTATTCAACACTGATTCCGGGGGGTACTGCCAGGGTCATGGGAGCCGGAGGATCTTTCGGTGCAATGGGTGGTGATTTTGGTTCATTAAGCATTAATCCAGCGGGATTGGCAGACTATAGATCAAGTGAATTAATGTTTTCATTCTCCATGAATTCGGGGGAGACGAATTCTGCTTTAGGACAAGGATCCCTGAGCACAGAACACAGGAATATTTTAAACCTGGAAAATCTTGGTGCCGTTTTTCATTCAAGAGTAAATGGTTCAGACCTTATGACTTCCAATTTTGCAATCGGCTTACAGCAATTCAATAATTTTAGCCAGGAGTTCGGATTTTCTGGCAAGACCAAAGGAACAATTGTTGAGCGCTTTTTAGAACTGGCCAATGGTGTGGATCCGGACGGTTTGGATCCTTTTGAAGCGGGATTGGCCTATGAAACAGGTGCTATATTTGACGATGGAAGTGATTTGCTCTATGAATCAGATATCGATAGCGTAGACCTTGTATTGAAGAAACAAAATGTTTCAAGATCCGGGCAAATCAATGAGCTTGTTATGGCCTGGGGTGGAAAATTTAAAAATGGTCTGGCTATAGGTCTTGGTATAGGTGTTCCTTTTATATCATTTGAAGAGGACAAAATATACCAGGAAGAAGATGATGATGGTTCATTATTGCTATTCAATGATTTGACCTATTCTGAAAGGTTAACAACTTCAGGTACAGGTTTCAATTTTAAACTAGGGATGAACTATACTATTGAACGAATGATCCGCTTAGGATTGGCATATCAGAGTCCCACATGGTTCAGAATGGATGACAACTATTACACCTCAATGAATTATGACTGCGAAGTATGTACCAGGAGTAACGAATCGATTGGGTCACCGGACGGGTATTTCAGATATAAACTTAAGACTCCTGAAAGATTAACCGGCAGTGTAGGCGCATTGATAAAGACATCTGATATCAAAGCATTTTTGAATCTGGATATTCAATATGTCAATTACACATCCAATGCATTTAACTTTTCAGATTTTTCGGGAGATTTATCTGAGATAGATTATGAAAGGGAAGTTAATGGCGATATCGATGATCAATTGCAATCCACATATAATTTTAATGTTGGAGGAGAACTGGCTATTGATAAGTTTCGGATTAGAAGTGGTGTGTCCTTTATCGGTTCTCCATATTATGTTGATGGAAGCTCTGAATATGATAAAATCTATGCTCTTGGGTTTGGAGTAAGGGCTGACAGAGCCTTTATTGATTTTTCATACCAGTACAGGGATTATTCAGAGGGTTATATACCATACAGAATTCTGGATGCAGAGAGACAGCCATTGGTAAAGAATTCCAGCAATTTTTCCAAGTTTGCTGTTACAGTGGGATTCAAGATATAATTTGTAATGTATAAATGTTAAAAGTTAAGGATCAGGCATTTGTGATGTATTAGACGCTTAATCTTTATATTTATACAAAAAGTAAGAATGGATTTCAGAACTGAATGGTCAAGTTGGTTACTGTTGGTATTAATGGTCGTAATGGCGGTTTTCATCAATCCTTACAATATACCTTCAAACTCTAGTTTCGGGGAAATTATCATATATGTTCTTCAAATCCTGGCTTATCCTTTTTTTGCTGTGACTATAGCCTCAATACCAGTTGTAATCATTTGTTGGATGATTAAGGTAATTCCGGATATTGATTATTCGATCAGGGTAGGGTTTGTGATGATGCTGATCCTATTGGCAGGCTATTATTTTACCTAGATTCCAAACTTATTATTTTGAATCAGTAATTACAATTCTATGTACAGAAGAACACAGAATCCGTACGGAAATTATCCACAAGGCAGGAGAGGCCGGAGTTTAGGTCCGGGAAGATTTAAAATGTTTCTATTCCTGGGTTTAATTATGTTTGGTTACCAGGCATTCAAGTATTTCACAAACGTACAGGAAAATCCAATAACCGGCGAAATGCAGAGGGTGCAGTGGACATCAGAGCAGGAAATACAACTTGGAATTCAATCCGCACCTCAAATGGCTGCCCAACACGGAGGATTACATCCAGACCAACAGGCACAGGATCTTGTGGACCAGGTTGGTGAAAGGCTGGTACGATCAACGATTGTAAGAAAATCCGGATACCCGTATGATTTTCATTTATTGGCAGATCCCAAAATGGTAAATGCTTTTGCACTTCCCGGGGGACAGGTTTTTATAACGGCTGCTCTTTTTAGCCGCTTGCAAAATGAGGACCAACTGGCTGGTGTCCTTGGACATGAAATCGGACATGTGATTCATCGTCATGGAGCAGAGCGCATGGCAAAATCAGGATTTATCCAGGGAATTATTCAGAGTGTTATGCTTGGATCCGGCGGTGATCCCTCGATGGCACAGGTTGCAGGAGTCGTAGGGAACTATGTAAATCTGAGTTACGGCAGGGATCAGGAATTGGAGTCCGATGATTGGGGTGTCAGATTAATGCTCGAAGCAGGGTATGACCCGGAAGAGTTGATCTCTGTCATGGATATCCTGGAAGAAGCATCCGGTGGAAGAAATGTCCCTGAATTTCAGAGTTCTCACCCAAGTCCTGAAAACAGGCGTGAAATGATAGAGGAAGCCATAGACAGGTATTCCGGAAGATAGCCCGTAAATAATATCAAACAGTTATTTATATACCATCCGGAGGAATTGGTGGAGGCACAACGTTTTCAATTGGATTAATTGTTTTGAGATATTCATAGATAGCTTTCAGATCATCTTCTTTTATTATTCCAAGAGATTGCCATGGCATAGGTGGCAAAACCATTCGGGTACCTTCCATCCCTTTATGTTTGCCCTCGGTCATTGATTTTTTAAAATTTTCATAGCTCCAATTACCGATACCACTTTCAGAAGGTGTAAGATTTGCACTGAAAGACACACCCCATGGACCCACAGCAGCAGTCAAATCACCATTAAACAAAACCCATTTTCCTGGTCCCAGTGCTTCTTTGGTTATTTCAGGTAGAGGATCGCCGGATGGATAACCCATTAACCATCGATCCATATCAGGGACCGGGCCCTGATCAGTCATTTTTTTTGGTGTATGGCAATGATCACATCCGGAAAGCAGTACAAGGTATTCTCCTCTTTCAACCAGGGATTGAGTACTCATTTTCTCAACGTCCTGGTTTTCAGGATCCTTTTGTGAATTGGTTTCTGAGTTACAGCTTTGAAATAATGCAATACAAACAAATGCTGTCAATAGGATAATATGCGTTTTCATCATGGTTCTTTTAATTAGTAATTCTTAATCTTAAAAAGAAGGGGTTTTTTATTAAAAATAAGAATAAACCATTGAATAATAACTGAATTCCAGGGTAAATATTTAATGCAAAGCACTTGTCATTATAGTTTTAAGTATCAGATTATCAATGTGTTATATATAATTGAATTTTGAAAACAATTTGACAAGCATGTCATAAACCCTGTGGTTATGTTATAGGAATGGGGGTCATCCTGGTTTATCTTTGTATTGTAATTCACACCTAATTAGAATATTGAGAGCGAAATAAGCTTTTTAATTCACCTACACTATTATTTTCCAGTTCACTATCTACAAGGGAATCTTCCCGGAAATTTTGTGTTAAAGTTAAAGTTATGAAAAGGGTACTATTAATCGCCGCGTTCAGCATTGCAATGATCACCACTTCGATGGCATCGATTATTCCAACTGAATCCCTAATGATCATTAAGACCGCAGAAGTTGAGGTTTCATTGGTCGACATTGTCCAGAAGGACTTATTTCAGGTTGCTCAGTACTCACCTGAGAGCAACAGTTTGGATTTCGTTACTGCAGATGAAATCCGTTACATTCAAATATTCAGTGAAAAAGGAGAGCTGAAATTCCAGTTACCTGTCTTATCCAGAAAGGTACGAATCAGCAAAGGACTATTTAATTCAGGCGAATATAGGCTAGGCTTCATTATGGATGGCCACAAAACTATAGAATTCACGGGTGTAAAAGTCAAATAAGTTTTCCGGGCTTATATAATACCTATTTTAAAAAGAGGCTGCAATTCTCAATTGCAGCCCTTTTTTTATGCAAAGTACTTTACACTTTTTATGCAATCAACTAATTTTCAGTAAGTTATATATTGATTAAAAATAACTCCAATCAAAATGGCATGTCATATAGCCTTGTTGACTGTTATTTGAGAAGGCTCATTTCGCTCTTATCTTTGAAGTATAATCACACCAAAAGTAGTATTGAGAGTTCATTAATTTCTTTTTCACTCTATATCCATTTATCTATCTAAGGGAATCTTCCCGATAATGTGTTAAAGTTAAAGTCATGAAAAAGGTACTCTTGGTCGCCGCTTTCTTTGTTTCGATGGTTATTTCTTCTTATGCTTCAATCATCCCAACTACAGGATCACTGCTTATAGTCAATACAGCAGAAGTAGAAGTAAGCCTGACAGATATCATTCAAAAAGATTTATTCCAGATAGCGCAGTATTCTGATGAAAGTAACAGCCTTGATTTTGTTACTGCTGAAGAAATAAAATCTATCCAGATTTTTGACGCGAATGGAGAACTACAATATATGCTTCCTGTTCTTTCCAGGAAAGTAAGGATTAGCAAGAAAATGTTTAATAAGGGTGATTATAAACTTGGTTTCGTATTGAATGGTCATAAGACAATTGAATATACGGGTGTTAAGGTCAAATAACTCAACCGAGTTTATATTAACAACACGAAAAGAGGTTGCCAGATTGGTGACCTCTTTTATTTTTTAAATATACTTTTCAAAAATGCAAGTGTGATCAGGTATGTGGGTTTGACGCCTCCTACACCAAGGCCGCCGGAAGCCAGGGTACTTCCTGTTTCCAATGGATTGTCAGATGCATAATAGGCGTAATTCAAGATAATATCTTCATCTATTGAATGCCTGATTTTGGAGGCAGCCTGAATGGCTTTCTGATAATGAGCACCTTCCATCTCAAGACCGATAGCATTCCATGATGATTTGAGGAAGTACCTCAGGATATCTTTGTTTTGAAGAGATGTGCCAAGCACTGTGATCATAGGTCCTTTATATACATTTAAGCCACTTCCGCTGAAGTCATCTGATGTGAGATTGTTTTCAACAACATAGTTGTCTGCCGAGCCTTCAAATATATGAGCGTCAGGGATCATGATATCTCCTTTTTTACCTTCTAGGATACCTGCTTTACCCATGATACTGATTGATTTTATATCGAGGTTGATTTTTTCTCCTTCCTTGGTATATGGTTTTAGCAGTTCATCCATGCATTCGTAGGCTTGCTCACCAAAAGCGTAGTCCATCACAATGACGACCTTGGATTTATCATTTCCATTCCATGCTGCAGTGAGTTCTGACGGGAGTAGTTCACCTGATATTTTTGAAAGGTCAAAAACCTGAACACCTATATTGGTACCTGCATTATCAAACAATTCATACATGCCGTTTTTGAGGGCAAACTGCCGAACAGAATCCATGAGATTTTGATTGTTTTCTGAGGACAATATTTCTGCCAGTTCCTCCAATGATTTGGATTTAACCTTATTCTTCAATGCGGAGGCGGCATAAAAGCTGTTTATAACACTGTGGAGATTTGAACTGATAATATGAATTGGCCGATTCAAAAGCTTTTTATCTTCAAGAAGGGCCTTGATTTGCTGCGCCCATCTTTCTCCGAAGATATGATGACCTACTTTTTCTCTTAAGGTTGAAGAAAAACTAATCTCCCTGTCAGTTTTATTCAGATATTCCTCGATACTATGGTAACCTAGCCAATAGACAATCTGGAACAGGCTATTGACTTTATCCGCATTCTCAAACTGTTCCAGGGCCATTGATGTTTCTTCATATGTCCTGCCCAGGAGCGTGCTCAGATATGTACTGGCGACATTTGTATTGAACTTCTCACCATTTTTTAATCTTGATATAATCTTTTCAAGAATAACCCAGTCTCTCTTTTTTCTGCCTTTGCTGTCAAGGGCATTTCTTCTGATTTTTTCTGCTTCGATATACATGAAAGTGAGGTGGGTGAGTACATCGTATATATCACTTCTTCCACGAGTCATTTCAATGAATATTTGATCATCGTCAATGCGGTAGCAATTACGTCGTCGTTTGAGAGGTACTTCGAGGGGAAACTGGCTATTCTGATATCCTTCCCTGCTAATCAGTTTTACGAATCGGCATTCCTCTATTCCTTGTGGCAACCGCTGAAAGATATATAGTAATCCATTTAATTCAACGCGTTCTGTATCAGATATAGAACCATAGATTTCAGGACTTAATGCCAGCAGGGAATTTATCATCGCTTCTCCTGAGATGCCCAATGGCTTATAGGATCCTCTTGTAAACAAGTGTCTCATTGAAATATGCAGACGCTGGATTGCAGCCCGGGATATTTGTGCACGACTTGATTTATCTGTTAATTCCTGCATTTTACTCTATTCAATCAGATTACCCCAATCTATTGCAAATATTGGTCCATTGTTCTCTGAACATGCAACTTCTAAATTTGAACTTTGCGTTAATCTATTCTTAATTTTGTTGCAAGGAAAATCTATTTAACTAAATCAGTGTTCTATTCATTATAAATCTATATCCGATGAAAAAGTTATTTCTACCTATTGTCTTGATGATATGTTTTTCACCCTTAACAATGCAGGCACAGTTTGGTGATCTACTGAATAAAGCCAAAAAGGTGCTTGAGAAACCAGGAGAAGAACTGGATATCAGTGGAGGATTGAAGGAAGCACTTGAGTCAGGAGTAAATGAAGCTGTAACTTCTTTATCCACCAAAGACGGATATTATGCCAGTCCTTACAAGGTATTGATCCCTGATGAAGCTCAAAAAATCATTTCAACAGTAAAAAAGGTACCAGGATTTGGAAATGTAGAAGAAGATCTGATCAAGAAAATGAATGAAGCGGCAGAAATTGCAGCGAAGGAAGCCACACCTATATTTGTTGATGCCATTAGGGGAATGAGTTTTGACGATGCAAAGAACATCTTGTTTGGTGAGGAAAATGCTGCTACTGATTACCTGGAAGGCCAGTCCAGGAAGTCTCTATATTCCAAGTTTCTTCCTGTGATTCAGAAATCTCTTGATGAAGTAAATGCACGTGAATACTGGAATAGCGTTGTAAGCCAGTATAATAAGGTACCTTTTGTAAAAAAAATGAATCCGGCACTGGACGATCATGTTAATGAAAAAGCTTTGGATGGCCTTTTTTCACTTATTGAAGTAAAAGAAAAGAAGATTAGAACAGATATTGATCAAAGGACAAGTCCATTGTTAATAGATGTTTTTGGCCAACTCGATAATTAGTTCTTTTTTATTCCTTTCATAAAGGGTACGAAACGGAATAATCCGAATTCTTCTGTTTCATATTTATTTTCACTTACCCTTGTTATCCTGGTCATGGTTTTATCCTCACCTTTTCCAAGTGGAATAACGAGGATACCTCCTGTTTTTAGTTGTTTAAGGAGGGCTTCGGGAATAAAATCAGCACCTGCTGTCACTAGAATCTTATCAAATGGAGCGAACCTGCTGGCACCCTTGTAACCATCACCAAACAAAGTTCTGATCCTTTCGAATCCAATCTCTTGAAGAAATTCGTTAGTCTTATCGAACAAACTTTTTTGTCTTTCAATGGTGTATATTTTCTTACACATTAATGCCAGGACACAGGCCTGGTATCCTGATCCTGTTCCAATTTCGAGGATCTTGTCATCCGGTTGAGGATCAATCAATTCTGTTTGATATGCGACCGTATAAGGTTGTGAAATAGTCTGACCATGACCTATCGGAAAAGCCTGATCCTTGTATGCCCATTCCTCGAATGCTTTATCAAGGAATAAATGACGTGGAATTTTCCCAATTGCCTCCAATACCTTTTGATTTCTTATACCCTTTGACTTTATGGTATCTACCAACTTCTTCCTTAAGCCCTTATGCCTGAAATCATCTAACATTCTGCTAAATTAAAAATATATATTGCAAAAAATCATTATGTGTTAAGCAAGCATTGATCAAAGAATTTTAATGAATTAACACGAATTAATTGCATCACCTAGATAAGAGAACATATCTTTGCTGCCTAGAATTCAATTATTATGGTAAAATCAGAAATTAAGTTTGGGACAGATGGCTGGAGAGCTATCATTGCTAAAGATTATACAGTTGACAATGTCAAGCGCGTCAGCGAAGCCACTGCAAAATGGATGCTTCAAAAAAACATGAGTTCGGTCGTCATTGGATTTGACTGCAGGTTTGGAGGTACTTTATTCAGTGAAACAGCAGCTCAGGTATTCGGGAATTTCAATATCAAGGTTTTTTATGATAAAAACTTTGCTTCAACGCCAATGGTATCTCTCGGCGTTGTCAAACTTGAAGCCGATATGGGTGTTGTCATAACAGCTAGTCACAATCCACCTTCATACAACGGATTCAAATTAAAATCTTCTTATGGTGGACCTACTATTCCTGCGGATATAGCCGATGTAGAAGCTATTATTCCTGAGGATAGTCTAGGAAATTTACCTTCAATTAGTAAGCTGGAAAATGAAGGCCTGCTTGAATATGTTGACCTGGAGGAAATGTATATAAAACATGTTGAGGAAAACTTTGATCTTGACCTCATAAGAAATTCCGGGATTGTTCTGGCCTATGATGCCATGTACGGGGCCGGTCAAAATGTGATAAGACGATTATTTCCAAAGGCTCACCTCCTGCATTGTGATTATAACCCTTCTTTCATGGGTCAGGCACCTGAACCTATTCATAGGAATCTGAAAGAATTATCTGCCTTAATAAAAAGTAATGAAAAGATCAATCTTGGTCTTGCCAACGATGGTGATGCCGATAGGATTGGATTATATAACAGTGCCGGTGAATTCGT
>JAHHJO010000277.1:0-13502 GCA_018680275.1 Bacteroidia bacterium | reverse complement strand
ATACAACAGCCTGTCAATACCCTGGTAAGAATCACTCTCAATAACCCAACCTGTCTGATCATCAATGAATTGGATTCTTAGATAATCTCCAATTCCAATCGATGGTGCAAAATCCTGCCAGCTAGCTCCCCCGTTTACTGATTTAAGCAGCGTTTCGTAATCTCCGCAAACATAAATTGAATTTTGAGTAAAGCTTATATCCTGAATATATTCAGTGGATCCACTGTTCAAAACATTCCAATTGGCACCTTGATCAACTGTTTTTAAAATAGTACCACCCTGACCTAAAATATACCCTTCCTGATCGGTCCTGAATTTAACTCTTGTGAGAAACTTCTGTACTGGTGACGAAACTTCAGTCCACCCTTCTGTCACGAGATATACATCTGGTAAATTAAACGTTTCAGCAAATCCATCTCCGACGACAACGCCGGTGGTCGATCCAAGATCTACATCCCAGCAAGTCCCGGTGGCGCCATAATCCTGTGATTGCCAGTCAATACCACTGTTCCTGGTATAAATGGTTTTACCATTGGTTCCTACTGCAACACCTATCGTTTTGGTCAAATTAAAATCAATAGCCAATAAATCTTCCCCAGTTTGAGATACCTGGCTGGTCCAGTTTTGACCTCCATTCTCTGTATACAAGACAGTTCCATTGAGACCGACTACCCATCCTTCGGTAGCGGAGATGAATTCTACTCCATATAAATCTACAGAGGTTCCGCTTGCTTGCTCATTCCAGTTGAGTCCGCCATCATTACTATGAAATATTTTCCCAAGATTTCCTACGGCCCAACCGAAATTTTCATTAATAAAATCAACGTCGTGCAGATCCTGCTGGAAATTGGTCTGAATTTTATTCCAGTTGAGCCCCCCATTTTCTGTTCTCCAGATATTTCCTACTGTTCCGACCATCCATCCAAGCAGATCATTTAGAAAAAGGACTTCGTATAAATCATTTCCGGATACAGGGATTTCAACGGATTCCCAATTATTTCCTCCGTTTGATGTTTTGAGGAGGGTACCATTATTACCACAGGCCCAACCAGTATTTTGATCTATAAAATGGACACCCAGTATGGTGGACATTGTATTACTGTTTTGTGCCTGCCAGCTAAATCCATAATCCGGAGAATACTGTATTTTTCCGTTCCGTCCTACAATCCAAAGATTCGAAGTATTAAAACTACATACGTCCCACCATACATCATTCACATTACCCTGTTCTGGTAATTCAATGACAAGATCACCTATATCGTTCATACCATCCGGGGGACAAGTGTCTTCAATTCTTGGGGGACTTATTCCAATCAATATCCCAACCCCTGGTATGGCCAATTCTGCAAACACAACTACCCTGGAATCGCTCTTGATTTTCATTGAAAATCGGCCGTCAGAACCTGAAAAAGCGACATTGGATCCGGAGAAATCAACGCCATTTGCAACCACCCTGGCAAAGTCTATTGGGTTTCCATTCTGGTCCACAACACGTCCTTTGATTGTGCATGTCTGATCTTCATAAATGAAGTCGGCATTCCAGTTTGAGAAGTGACTTACAGTCCCGGTGTAAGATCCATTAATCAGATTGGCTGATCCTTCCTCTTTCCAAATTCCATTTTCTTCATCAAAGAAAAATAAGGGAATCGTTGTTGGAGCTATAGATTGCAATTCTGCCGGAACAGGAATTGATATTTCGGAAATGGATCCTTCTGCAAGGTTGAGTGCTTCCCCGTCTTTTGATAATTCAACATTTATAAAACCATAGGATTCAAGTAAACCGACATCACCTGTTGTGGACTCACCCATAAAGTCACCAGGAAATACATCGATGTAATTGTCATCAGTCGGATTAAAATAAGTGGCTTTTATATTAAATGAACCCGAAACAACAGATCCATTGCCATCAACAATTGTATTGGCAGGTATTTTAACCTTTGCACCACTGAAATCAATATTGGTCTCCTGGTCGACATTAAATTGTGCTTCAATACCTACTGGAGATAAAGCTGCATGCGCCAGTGCATAAGCATCCTTCAAAACATCAACTCTTTTATAGTTTGTAACAAATCCATCCATCTTAAATGAAATGACCTGGTTTTCTCCGACAGGAATATCATCCAATATATAATAGCCATCTACATCTGAAAGAACCGTCATTTCTGCCAAACTCACAGATACCATAGTCAATGGTTGACCATCAAGTGTTGTTACCTTCCCAGTGATATAACCTACATCTGAAATTGGTGGAAAATCATCTTCATCAGACGGGCAGGCAGAAAAAATCAATAGACAGACTAGCATAGCTGGGTAAAGGAAAATCTCCCTTAATTTGATATTATTCATTTGATTAGATCTTAGGAGCCAAAATCTATACTAAGATGTGATTCAGATAGCTGATCATTCTCATCGCAAGAAATGATCTTTCTCAATACAATCGCTTTTGTATAAAAACAAATGAAGATTCTTAACTTTTCAGGAATAGAAATTTTATATGGAACAACATTCTCCAAATACATAATTTGAGAATTTTATGTAGCCTTGATCGGAAAATAATGTATAAGATCTTATCTTTTTTCACAAAGAATGGTGAATACATGAGGAAGAGCAATCCCGTTTTGCCTGTAAACAAAATGTTGTTCGCCCTCAAATTCCATATTTTCAAAACAGTTATACGGGGAATAGTCATATTCCTTGAATTGTTTGATTGTCATACCTGCTTTAAGTAAAGCGCTGATTACCTCGGATAAGGAATGCTGCCAGAAATATTCTTTCAACTCAATATCTGCATCACTATCAACATAAGTGCCGTTATTGATCTCCATTTTTGGCTCTCCACTGTTGAAATATTCATACCCCAGTCTCTTTTTCTCCCAGTCAAACATATACAGGACCGGGTGAAATTCAGCCATATAAAATATTCCACCTTCTTTTAGACGATTACATAAGATCTCCGCCCACTTGTCGAGGTCAGGCAACCAGGCGATTACTCCATAACTTGTGAAGACCATATCAAATACGTCGTCCACATGTGCTTCAAGATCATAGATATTGCATTCAATAAATCGGGAGTTTAACCCAAGTTCATCCCTGAATTTCCTGGCTGATCTAATTGCTTCTCCCGATAGGTCGATGCCGGTACATTTTGCACCCATACGCTCCAGTGATAAAGTATCCTGCCCGAAATGACATTGTGCATGGAGGATCTTTTTTCCCTGGACATCAGGTATTTCAGCCAATTCGATCCGTCTCAAAGAATTCGTTCCTTTCATAAAGGCATCCATATCGTAAAACTTGCTGTCTATATGAATGGGTGTTTTGGAATCCCACAAGGCCTTATTTGTATTAAAATATTTGTCATATTCTCCCATAACCAAATTTTGATTCAGCAATATCATTTAAACTTTCTTCATTGCTGAACGTTTTTCATGTAGCTTTATGCAAACTTTAAAATTAATCAAATCACATGGCAGAAGAAAAAAAGAAAAACCAGGTAAATATTGAACTTCCCGAAGACATTGCTGATGGCACCTATGCCAACCTGGCCATCATTTCGCATTCTCAATCTGAATTCGTTCTGGATTTCATCAGAATGGTTCCTAATATACCCAAGGCAAAAGTCAAATCGAGAGTGATTCTTACACCCCAGCATGCTAAAAGACTTTTAAAAGCCCTGAATGACAATGTTGTGAAATTTGAAAAGCAATTTGGACAGATAAGCGAAAATCAACAAGGTCAGATGCCACCGATCAATTTTACACCGACGGCGCAGGCCTAACTGTCCAGTTGATAATTGACAATGGACAATTTATAACTGGAAATTAGGAATAAATCGAGCGTTTACTGGTTTTAATAATTGAGACTAGAATTTTGATGAGTTCGAGACACTTTTCTTGTAAATTCAAAATACATTCGTCCTTTATATCGACAAGAATTAATTTTATCCAATAATCTGTTTCATTTGCTTCTTTAAGTGCAACTGACATCTTGTGGATAAAGTCTTTTTTACTTTCAGCCATTTCAGCTTCTCTGACCATCGCGCCAATTGAGGTTCCGCTTCTGAATAATTGATTCGCTATAATGAATTGCTTTTGTTGGAGGAGAAACTTGTTTGCCCTGATAATTGAAACTGCAAAAGTGAAACTCTTTTGCTTAATGATGTTGTTCTTCATTTTCAATGATTGTATAGTTAAATATACTACACAAATCCATTTTCAATTTTTAAATATTAATTATTAATTCAGAAAAGCGTTCCCCCTTTTGCCGGTGGCACAATACCTAAATGTTCATAAGCTTTCTGCGTGGCTTCCCTGCCCCTTGATGTTCTCTGGATATACCCTTCCATGATCAGGAATGGTTCATGAACTTCTTCTATTGTACCTGCTTCCTCTCCTACTGCAGTGGCAATAGTGGTTATACCTACAGGTCCTCCCTTGAATTTTTCGATGATAGCAGACAGGATCCTGTTATCCATTTCATCGAGACCTCCCTCATCTACATTTAGTGCTTCCAGCCCGTATTGTGAAATCGCCTTGTCTATTGTTCCATTGCCTTTTATCTGAGCAAAATCCCTGATCCTGCGAAGTAAAGCATTGGCAATTCTTGGTGTTCCCCTGCTTCGTCGGGCGATTTCAGATGCGCCATCGTTATCTATGATGACATTGAGGATATCGGCACTTCGTTTAATAATACCTTCAAGAACAGTTGTTGAATAGTAATCCAGGTGAAAATTAATACCAAATCGCGCACGCAAAGGTGAAGTCAGCAATCCCATTCTTGTTGTAGCTCCAACCAAAGTAAAAGGATTCAAATCCAGTTGAATACTTCTTGCACTCGGACCGGAATCGATCATGATATCGATGCAATAATCCTCCATGGCCGAATAAAGGTATTCTTCTACGACGTTGTTTAATCTGTGGATCTCATCAATAAAAAGCACATCACCTTCTTCCAGGTTCGTCAGCAGTCCTGCAAGATCACCTGGTTTTTCCAGCACCGGGCCGGAGGTGAGTTTGAGTGTTGCACCCATTTCATTGGCAATTATATGACTTAATGTTGTTTTACCAAGACCAGGAGGGCCATGCAGAAGTACATGGTCCAAAGCTTCCGATCGCAACCTGGCCGCCTGGATAAACACCTTCAGGTTTTCTACAATCTTAGGTTGACCTGCAAAGTCAGAAAGTACTTTTGGTCTTAAAGCTTTTTCAAGATGCTTTTCATCTGATGACAGATGCTCTTCGCTTGGATCCAAAATAGGATTACTCATAATGTGAAGATATTACTTTAATTTATAATGTATTTCTGTCATCTTAATTGTATGTATTGAAATATTATAAATCACTCAATAGCAAATTATGAAATTCAAATTTTATTCATTTTAAAGCATTTTTAACTCTAAAAAGTTTGCATTTCCAATTAAAATTCACGTAATAGGGATTCTAATTATTTTTTAATCTAAACACAATAACAAAATGGGATTATTTTCATTTATTAAAGGTGCCGGCGCCAAATTATTTGGGAAGAAAGACAAAACGGTAGAAGCTGCTCCTGCTCCTTTATCAAAAGAAGATGCATTAAAAGCTGAAATCAATCGATTGGGTATTCCTGTCAACGACCTGCAAATCGAATTTGCCGATCACGTCATCGTTAATGGATCTACAATGACAAACGCAGACAGGGAAAAAATCATCCTTACTGTCGGAAATGTCGAAGGTGTAGGTAGCGTATCAGATACAATTACTGTTACGAACCCGGAACCGGAATCAACTTTCCACGAAGTAAAATCAGGAGATACATTATCTAAAATTTCCAGGGATGTTTATGGTGATGCAATGAAATACAACGTTATTTTCGAAGCTAACCAGCCAATGTTATCACACCCGGATAAAATTTATCCAGGTCAGATATTGAGAATACCGGCTTTGGACTAGATCACTAAGTAAACAAAAACTAAAAGGGTCCACATTTAATGATGGTCCCTTTTTTTGTTTTATAAAATCAAATTTTCCATACTACTGAATCGTGTAGTTCGTTTAATAAATCAAAACACCATATGTATAAATCAACACTTTTATTTTTTATTCTCACATCTCTTTTTTTTATAGCCTGTAGCTCCAATGATGGCCCTACGATGGAGATTCAATCTCCTGCAGATGGATCAATATATGCGCAAGGAGATTCTATTAGTATAACCGGGGTTGCTACTGATGATGTAGCGGTAACGCGAATTGATCTATTAATTGAAAGTGATAATGCGCCCGATCAGCAACAAGAAATAGACATCAGTACCGCTTCTAATCTGACCGAAATATTTTTTCAGCTTGGACTCTTGCTGGATCCTAATGTGACTACGGGTCCATATGAGTTTACATTAACATTTACCGCTTACGATGAGGATGGTCAAAGCGATGATGACAGTGTAAGTTTAAAAGTCGAATAAAAAAAAGGATTCGGCTTAAGCCCGAATCCTCATTTTATTACTTCATTGAAAATTGTTATTTAAATCAATCTATCATTTTCAATGCCCTGCCTGGAGTATATGGTGCACCAACATCTTCAAGTTTCTGTTCCAATGCATCCATCTCCTTAGTTGCCATGGCTTTTATACGTTCCAATATCGGTTCAAACTCTTCTTTGGCAATAGCCAGGCTCATCCGATGTGTTCCTGTTGGTGTCGATGTTGAATACTTCTGTTCGTAATTAATCCAACCCAGGCGACTGGCAGGACTTGGAGGCTGATCTATGTCCAATCTGGTTTTGATATTATCTCCTCCCAACTCCCTGCTTGCATCATCGATTTTCATTTTAAGGCTATAATACTCATCCAGAAGTTCATCGCCTGGTTGTTCGACCAATTTTATAGCTTCTTTGATATGTCGCATTTTATCTCTCATTTCACTGAGCAATGACTGGGTCCCTTGCACTCTCCTGCTAAATTCAGCAACTTCTCTTTGGAATGCTACTTTGTCTGTCCTGTTATCTGCAGGTAAAACAGTATTGTTCAATGCCTTGACATTAAATGCTACCGGACCTGCCAGAGGCGTGGTTTCTCCGTTATGCGTTCTTGACATTTCAATGGTATATTGTCCAGGTTCCACCAACGTACCTTCAGTTCTTCCTGCAAATGGATTATAGAATGATGACTTATTAAGATCTATAGGATCTTTAGGTGCAAAGCGTAAATCCCATGTCAGCCTTTGTATTCCTTTTCCGGGTTTCTTATTTATTTTTCTGACGACATTACCCGCCTTATCCTTTATGGTAAAAACCAATTGTGACGACATCTCCCTGCTTTCGTCAAGTAAAGCTTCATAACTTGGATATGGATTACTCTTACCTTCCTTTGCATCTTCGCTATCTTTGTTTCGCCGTTTATCTTTCAGTGACTCTTCTTTTTCATTGTAGTAATAATCCATGAACATAACAGGACCAAGATTTTCACCTGTATAAAGTCCATCACCAAGAAATGCTTTACCTGGTAATCCTAATGGTTTACTTTGTTCCCACATTAATGCATCTCTGACCGGGTATATTTTTGAATCTTCAGCAATTTCTCCTTCACCAAGACCACGCAAACTTGAATAATTATCCAAAACGTAAAAGCCACGTCCAAAAGTCCCCAGAACCAGGTCGCTTTCCCTGGCCTGAATGGCCACATCGCGAACTGCAATAGTGGGCACACCGGACTTGATTTGCTTCCATCGGCTACCCCCATTGGAACTAAAGAATACGCCGAATTCAGTTCCACAGAAAATCAGATTCGGATCTATATGATCCTCTTCTATACTATACACACTTCCTCTTTCTGGTAAATTATTACTGATCTTTTGCCAGCTCATTCCTTTATCCTTGCTCTTGAATATATAAGGCTTGAAATCTCCGTATTTATGATGATTGAATGCTGCATAAATCACATTTTCATCATGCTTTGAGCAAAAGACTGCATTGACGTAAGTACGATCAGGAACACCCGGAATATTATCTATTTTTTGCCAGGAGTTGCCTCCATCCATACTTAGCTGGATTAATCCATCATCTGTCCCTACGACTAATAAGTTTTCATCGAGAGGAGATTCAGAGAAAGCCACGATTGTTCCATACGGGGAAGTGGATCTGTTTTTTGCTACTGCATCTACGCTCCATACCCTATCCATTATTTCCAATTCATTTCTGTTAAGCTGACGTGTAAGGTCATCACTGATAACTTCCCAATTATTGCCATAATCATCACTTCTGAAAACTTTGTTTGCTGCAAAGTAAAGTCTGCCTGATTTATGCGGACTAACCTGCAAGGGAGCGTCCCAGTTCCACCTGTATCCATTCTCTCCTTTCCTTTCCTTGGGTTGAATCCCTACCTCCTCACCACTCTTTCTATCATATCGTACCAGTACGCCATATTGGGATTGAGCATATACGATATCCGGATTTTGAGGATCAACCTGTGATTCAAATCCGTCACCACCATGTGTAATGTACCATTCAGAATTCAGGATTCCATGTGCAGTGAGACTTCTCGATGGACCACCCATACTAAAGTTATCCTGTGTCCCTCCGTATATATTATAAAAAGGGAAATCATTGTCAACTGCCACTTTATAAAACTGGGTTACAGGCAAATTTGCTTTAAAACTCCATGTCTTTGCTGCATCCCAGGTCTCATAAATACCACCATCACAACCAACCAGCCAATGATTATTGTTATCAGGATTGATCCAGATACAATGATTATCAACATGTTTGGTGTCTTCCCCGGTATTCTTAAATGTTTTACCACCATCCCTGCTGACTTTTAACCATGTATCCATTGAAAAAATAGTATTCTCATCTACCGGGTCGGCAATAATTTCCTGGTAATAATTACCACTGGTCACATGAGAACCTTGCTTCGACCAGCTTGCTCCTCTGTTTGTTGATTTATAAAATCCGCTTTTTCCCTGTGCGGCTTCAACGATTGCATAAATGATTTCCGGATTGGCAGGTGAAATATCAATTCCAATTCTTCCAAGATCGACGGTGGGTAGTCCTTTATTGGCTTTAACCCAATTTTCTCCACCATCCACAGTTTTATAAATTCCGGAGCCTGGACCTCCTCCCAGATATGTAAAGACATGTCTTGCCCTCTGAAATGCTGCCGCATAAAGAACGTCAGGATTCCTGGGGTCTATGACCAGGTCTGTGACTCCCGTATATTTGTCTATTTCAAGAACACATTCCCAATTTTCTCCTCCGTCAGTTGTCTTATAAACTCCGCGTTCACCACCGGATGACCACAAAGGACCTATCGCAGCGATCCAAACAATATCTGAATTCTTGGGATGTACGATAATCTTTGCTATATGTTCAGAATTCTTGAGTCCTTTATTGACCCAGGAGTTTCCTCCGTCATCGGATCTATATACTCCATCTCCATAAGCGACGGAACGTTGATTGTTGTTTTCGCCGGTGCCTACCCAGATGGTATTGCCGTTTGAAGGATCCATGGTTATGCAACCAATGCTATAGGAACCCTGGCTGTCAAATATCGGTTTATATGTTGTACCCGAATTTTTTGTTTTCCATACACCACCGGATGAAGTTGCCACATAGTATTCATATGGTTTCTCAGGGTTTACAGCAAAATCAGAAATTCGGCCAGAAGTGAAAGAGGGTCCTATAGATCTGAATTTCAGGGCAGGTATGCCGAATTCGTCAATTGCAAATTTTTCTGAATTCTGTTCTTCCTTGTTATCCTTTTTTTTCTTCTTCTGTGCTGATAAATCAGTATTTATAAATCCAACTAATAGTATGACTAGAAAAGAGAGAAGGTATTTGTTCATTATTAATTTTTTAGTGCTGTAAAATAATAAGAATTTCTATTCTACATTTGCAAATCAATACCAATAGACGATGAACAGAATTCTTATAAGCATATTCCTTCTATCTTCAATTTTCGCATGCAAAAGCTCTACAGTTACCAAAAAGTCTGAAGCCCAACAGGCTTTTGAACTATCACAAAAATTTATAATTGCTGATGGTCATGTAGATTTACCCTATAGACTGAAAGTTCAGAACTTCAGACTTGAAAAAGAATACCTGGGAATTCCAATTGAGACCGATAAGGGAGACTTTGATTATAACAGGGCAAAAGCAGGAGGACTTGATGCGCCATTCATGTCTATTTTTGTACCGGCAAGGCTTCAGTCAGAACCCGGGGCATCCAAATTACTGGCTGACTCACTGATAGATATGGTTCATGGAATCATAGATGAACACCCTGTTAACTTCGCAAGAGCCACATCACCTGAAGATGTGCTAGTTAACTATGAACGTGGTAAAGTATCACTGCCGCTGGGTATGGAAAATGGTTCACCTATTGGAGATGATATCAAGAATGTTGAATATTTTAAAAACAGGGGTGTCAGCTATATCACATTAACACATTCCAAAAACAATAAGATATGTGATTCATCCTATGATACAACACGTCTATGGAACGGCCTGAGCCCTTTCGGTGAAAAAGTGGTCAGGGAAATGAACCGTACGGGCATCATGATCGATATTTCACATGTTTCAGATAGTACATTTTATGATGTAATAAACATCACCAGGGTTCCTGTTATTGCTTCCCATTCATCCTGCCGTGCGTTTACGCCTGGCTTTGAGAGAAATATGTCTGATGGCATGCTTAAATCTCTAAAGAAAAATGGTGGTGTAATTATGATAAATTTTGGATCTGGGTTTATTGACATGAAAGTCAATGAAGCATACAAACGAATATCAAAAAACTTTGACGATGAGGTCAAACGGAGGGATCTTGATCCAAAGTCCAGGGAAGCTGAATCTTTGAGGAAGGTAAGATTTGAAAACAATTCTGAACTCTGGAGTGATATTACTGTCGTCGCTGATCATATCGATCACGTTGTTAAAATTGCAGGAATTGATCATGTAGGATTCGGTTCTGATTTTGATGGCGTCGGGGATTCCCTCCCAAGGGGTTTAAAAGATGTATCTGCTTACCCAAATCTGATCAGGGAACTTATTAAAAGAGGCTATTCCGAAAAGGATATTGAAAAAATCTGCTATAAAAACCTGGAAAGGGTCTGGAACAAGGTTCTAGATTATGCGGGAAAACAAAAATCCTGACATACCCAACCTTTTGTATTATTTCTTATGTCTGTATTAGTAAATCAGCTATGAAAAAGCATCGTCTGCTTTTAAATGTTAGAAGCAGACGCTTTTTCTATATCACTCTAATTAGGTCACAAGTTTTCTAATGGTTACAGTTTCAACTAAGGTTCAGTTTCCGGATAACTTTTGACCTATTTTTTACTTTAGACGACAATATAAATTGTGATAATAAGCTGAGATGAATTATATTCATGGGGAGGATATTTTCCTGCATATCATGGATATAAAAACAATCATAGAAGGGTGCAAAAACAATGACAGAAAAAGTCAGGAAAGATTGTACAAGGAATATTTTCCTTCTATGATATATATGTGTATGCGATATATCCACGATAAAGATCGTGCAGCAGAAATCGTGAATGATGGTTTTCTGAAAGTTTTCAAAAAAATTGGCCAATTCGAATTTCGAGGAAGCCTGGAAGGATGGATCAGACGTATTGTGTTTCACAGTATGTCAGATAACATCAAGAAAAATGCAAATTATCTCAAATTCATGGTGTTTGAAGAGTACGACAAACGAACCGGAAATGAGGTAATGAACAAACTCTATGAAGAGGATATACTTAAGCTGATTGACCACATACCTCCTGCTTCAGGTGATGTTTTTGTGCTTTTTGCCGTTCAGGGATACAGTCACAAGGAGATTGCCGAAATGCGTGGAATCAGTGTGGGTACTTCTAAATGGCATTTGTCAGAAGCCAGAAAAAAATTACAATCGTTAATTATAAATAATTATTCTAATCAATCCCATGCTGGGTAAAAGAAGTAAACAACATATCAGCAATTCATTTGTACATAGTTCCTGGAAGGACATGACTGTACTTCTTGATAAGGAATTGCCAGCACCTCAAGCGAAAAACAATACGGCAGTATGGGTGCTTGCTTCTCTTCTTGGGCTATCCTTGTTGACCGTTTGTTTTCTCTGGATCAAATTAGACCAGCAAATACCTTTTGCAACCACAGTTAAAGAAAAAATAGTTTATAAACATATCTATTTGAATAATGAGGTGGCAGCTCAATCAGAAGAAGAAATCTACCTGCCAAAACTCTCTCAAACCGGGAATGACGGCAGTACAGAATTAATCTCTGAATTTGATTCTGAGAATCAAGAGAGCAATCTTTCAACTCAAAATATCAACACAGATTTATCAGAAGATGTAAATAATCTCCATGGCAGTAATGGATTACAACGTGTAAATCCTGTTTTGAATTTATCTACACTTAGTCTGCATCCAGTTTTCCTGGCAAGTCAGATGAGGACTCACTCCGTTTCAAAACTGGATAATGAAAAAGCTTCTGCACCAGTACCATTGATTTCATCGGATGAATTAAAAGAAAAAAGGTTCAGGTTGAGCCTGGGATTACTGTCTTTTCTGTCACACGATCAGGATTTTACAGGATATGGAATTGTTTCCGGTATAGATTTTAGTTTGAGTAAGAAAATAAGTCTTTCTACTGGCTTTGGTGTTAATTTTGTTTCGAGAGATTTCAATTTCTTTCCATTCTTTGAAAAAGATGTGAGTAACGAGTTATATAAATCAGTTTCCGAGTATGACTTGAGAAAGCAGGAAACCTACTACTCCGGTTTAAGAGGATTCAAACAAATATTTGTCCCATTTAGTATCAATTATAATGTCAGTAAACACTTCGCATTTTCAACCGGAATAAAGTTCAGGCATACCTATTCTGAAAAAATCGACAAGGAACTTGCTAAAAGTGCCAGTAAGAAGATACCTGTCACCCAGGAACCTGGTAATGTATTCTTTAATAATTCAAATATTGGTCTTACTCTAGGAATGACTTATAAGGCTAGTAAAAATTTCAGTTTAACACTGGATTCAGAATGGGGTTTGAGTTCATTGATAAACAGGAATAGTCTCGATTTCGCATCAAACAGAACAAAGTATGATCTGAATCTTATTAATCTAAGTACCAATTTTACTTTCTGATCATTTTTATTCAGGGCTGACATATTCAAGGCCTGATTCTTCAACCCACATTTCTGCATGTTTCCATTGCCATAGATCATCAAGGTCAAGTGCGTAAGCTCTTTTGGTTATCAAAGGAATAACACTATCTCCTGTCACAGATTTTTTTTCAAAGATTGTCTTCGTTCGGATCACGTCAAGTATACCATCATGCCAATATACTTCAGGTAATTTTTGCCTGGGTTGATTATACGATTCATGCATTTCCAGATCAATCAAGGGTATGGCGGATCCCTCTTTCACCTGCCACATCTTAAAAGGGTTCTCCAGTGGTTTTGACATGGATCTCAAACTGTCGCAATCATCTTTTTCAATCATTAACTTAATGGCTTTGTCTATTAATCCCGG
>JAHHJO010000365.1:0-3837 GCA_018680275.1 Bacteroidia bacterium | reverse complement strand
GATGCCGAATTTTTGTTGGTGAAGAACAGCTTGAATGTCGAGCCTGGCTCACCTGCCAAATGCGTTTTGATAATTGAAAGGATAGGTGTGATTCCACTGCCTCCTGCAAAGGCGATATAATTTCTTTGCTTGTCTGGTTCAAGGTTGACATAGAAACGTCCATCGGGAGGCATTACTTCAAGTGCATGCCCTGGCTCAAGTATTTCATTGGCGTAAGTTGAAAATCGTCCGCCTGGTACTTTTTTCACAGCAACCTTCCAGCTTTTGTCGATAGGGGAGGAACAAAGAGAATAAGCTCTTTGAACATCTTCCCCGTCAATTGAGGCTTTGACGGTCAGGTATTGTCCATGAATAAAATCGTATGTAGATGCGAGTGTTTCAGGGACATCAAAAGTTAATACCACAGCATCTTCCGTGGTCTTGTTTACATCTTTGAGTAGCAGGGTATGGAATTTTTCAGACATGGTTTGAAATCTGTTGCAAAACTAACAAATGTTAGTTAGATGTTCAATGTTCTAATGCTTTAATGTTCTAATGCTTTAATGTTCTAATGTTCTAATGCTCTAATATTTTTAGTGAAAAGCTATATAAGGGGTAGAATCATTCTATGATCCTATAATTCAATCAATATTAGTAGCCTTAAGGCCATATATGAGAGATTGAATCATTTCTTCTTCGAGAATGTGCACATCGATATTTTTATTCTTCGAAAACCAGGAATAAAGCCAACGGAGGGTAGACAGGATTGAAAAGCTGGTTATTTCTATATTTTGATCGCGGAGAGATCCTTCTTTGATACATTCTTTCATGATATCCTTAAACGCCAATTCATAGTGATCTCTCAGTTTTGTGAACTCCCTGATTGATTTTCCTTCAAGGTGGACCCATTCACCGGGAATGAGAGATATCGAGTCATTATATTGGACTGTGAGTCGAACATGAAGAGAAACAAGGGCTTCAAGTTTCTTTATGGAAGGAATTTCCATGGATTGAACGGCAGCCATACCATCTGTAAACTCTTTGGCGATATTGAGTAAAAGTTCTGAAAGAATAGACTGCTTCGAATCTATATGATTATAAAGGCTTGCGGCCTCCATACCCATAGCTTTGGCGATATCACGCATGGAGGTTGCAGAGTAACCTCTTTCCCTGAAAAGTTTGGCGGCGCGACTTAGTATTTGTTGTTTGCGTGAGATGTCTTATTGATTATCCGACATATTTAATGTTTTTCTCATTGAGAAACAACCAGGATAAAAAAAGACTGCAGAACGATGCCTGCAGTCAGGGAGTTTTTTCTGATTTAGAAAATCACTGTAAGAAAAACATTTAGTTACTTGGCATATTAAATGTCCAAGTAAACATTCCTCGTTTGTCACGAGCTATCAGGAATAATTTATTATTGATAGCGAGTGGCTTAATTGAAGAATAGTATTCTGGTTTATTCCAATTTCTCTGATCAGAAAATTCAGGAACAAATTCATCAATTGGTGTTCGTTTCCATTTCATTTCCTTCATATCAAACAAGAATGTGATAAGGCCTTTGCTTGATCTGGCCAGTAAGAACAACTTGTCTTTGACCGGCACTGGCTGAATGGTGTAATAGTATTCAGGCTTATTCCACATCTTCATGTCTGAAAATTCGGGGAAGAACTTGTCGATAGGAGCGCGTTTCCATTTCATATCCTTTTCATTGAATATGAAAGTGATCAATCCTTCTTTGTCTCTTGCGATCAGGAATAACTTGTCCTGGAAAACAAACGGCTTAATCGTTGAATAGTATTCCGGTTTGTCCCACAGTTTTTCATCTGAGAATACAGGGAAGAACTGGTCTACAGGGGCTTGTTTCCACTTCATATCTTTTTCATTGAACAAGAAAGTGACCAGGCCATCCTTTGCGCGTGCGATCAGGAACAACTTGTCCATAAAGAAGAATGGTTTGATAGTCGCGTAGTATTCCGGTTTATTCCAGAATTTTTCATCGGAAAAGACAGGGAAGAATTCATCGATCGGTTCTCTTTTCCATTTCATGTTTGGCTTGTCAAACATCCATGTGATCAATCCTTTTTTGTCTCTTGCAATAAGGAATAATTCCTGGTTGAAAACAATGGGTGTAATGGTCATGAAGTATTCAGGTTTGTCCCAGTGCGTTTCATCGCTCATGACAGGGAAGAATTCATCGATCAGTTGCCACTGGTTGATTGTTTTTTCAAACATCCAGGTGGTCAGACCTTTTTTGCTTCGTGCGATCAGGAATAATCCGTTGTTGAATTCGAATTGTCTGATTGTCGCGTAGTACTTTGGATGATCACCCCAGAACTTTTCATCAGAAAAAGCAGCATTGAATTTTTCAAATTCGTACCAGTTTTTTGCAACCGGCACCTTTTTTTTCAATAATTGTGCATCCATATTTTTAGATTTTGTGAAAATGAATAAATGAGAGGTCTAAGGCGTACCATAAACTTGTCCAGATACAGGAATCCTGTGTGTGTGAAGTTGGTCAACAGCAAAGGTTTGTGGGAAGAAAAAGCTGCTTATAAATTGTAAGATTAAAATGTTTGATTGGGCAAGTATATGTATATACTTAGATCCTCCTGCACGGGCATAATGCAAAAATTAAAAAATCGGATGCAATGATAATTGTCATGATTTAATATGATGATTATCACGAGAAAATATTTCTCTGAAAATCAATATATCGATGGGATACTAAATTATATTCTAATAGCATATATTTGCAATTGATTGATACCTATAATGATATTTATACGCTATCAATTAGCAACCCGGCTTCGCTGAAGCTTCGTCGGGTGGTACTGGTCCCTTAGCTCAGCTGGTTAGAGCACCTGACTCATAATCAGGGGGTCCAAGGTTCGAGCCCTTGAGGGACCACTTTTTTAAGCACTTGATATGAATTTATCAGGTGCTTTTTATATTAATAAGAGGTTTGCTAACCTCAGGCAACGAGATCACCGTTTCAATCCCTATTTTTCTATAATGCATAAACTCCTTTGGAGGCTTGAGATGTATAAGGAATAAAGGTAGTGCGAATGATTACGTGTTTCAATATCCTTTATCCATTTGTTCACTTATGACATAAATCACCAAAGTGGGTGCTTAAGGTCATTCCTTTCAAAAAAGGGTTTCACTAAATTAAGATAGATACGCCTATTAAATAACCTAAACAATGAATCATGAAAAGAATTATATTTTTCTTCTCTATAATCACTTTGGTGTTTAGCTGTGCCAAAGATGATCTTACCAAAACTGATATTATTGATGAAAACACTGAAATTGAAAACAGGGGTCAAAAAATTGATGTTTGCCATAACGGACATATCATCAGAGTAAGTATTAATGCTGTACCTGCACACCAGGCACATGGTGATGCTGTGGACATGGATGGAGATGGATACTTTGATAAAGACAATGTATGTGGACCAACAGATTGTGATGACAATAATACTGAGTTGACGGATAATTGTGAAGTTTGCCCAGAATGTCCTTTTGGTGAATATCTTAGCACTTTAGATGCATCTGAGTATTGTTATGAAATTACTGAGATCGGCGTTCGAGGTCATAGAACAATTTATCTAAAAACAGTTTTTAGAGTTACTGTTGTTGGAATAATTACGGAAAGAACACGCAGGAACGATGCGTATCATTCTGGCTGGGGTATACCTAATGGTGAGACTACTAAGGAATGTTATGATTGCGCTTCGGAATACATAATGTCAAAATTTATAGTATGTCCACAAGAATAAAAATGTGTTCTAATTCAATTAAAAATAAGCTTTAATAAAACACTAGCCTTCAGGAAACTGAAGGCTTTTATTATAC
>JAHHJO010000145.1:0-2749 GCA_018680275.1 Bacteroidia bacterium | reverse complement strand
CCTTGAAGATTGGCACAATCCAAAACCCTCCATTGCAAAGAAAATAAAGTCTGTTATTGACAGTTCCGGTATTAAATCTGTTGCACATACTTATGCAGATCTAAAAAGCAGGCATCCAGACAAATATGATTGGTCTGAAAATCAGTTAAATCAATTGGGATACTATTACCTGGGTAAAGACGAAAATGAAAATGCAATGGCAATATTCAAATTGAATATAGATGCATATCCAGAGGCTTTTAATACATATGATAGTTATGGAGAAGCTCTGCTGGTAAAAGGTGACACTTTACAGTCAATTGATTATTACCGAAAATCTGTACAATTAAATCCAGGAAACGAAAACGGAATCAAAATATTAAACAACCTGGGAGTATCTACAGATGATCTTTTCTATGATGTACCTGTTGATCAATTGAAGGAATTACAAGGATTGTACATATCGACTGAGGATCCTGAGTGGTCAATCACATTAGATTTGGAAAACGAAGAACTTATAGCTAATGACAGAGGCTATAAATACAAACTTGTGCCGATTGATGAAAATTCATTTGTTAATGCAGATGACGGAGCTTCACTCGTATTTAACTTAAAGGAAAAATTTTCTAAGACAATGATCCTTTCAGGTAAGTTTAAGTTTAAAAAAATATAATAAGTATAATATCCCATGTGGCATCTAAATGACAAATTGAGACAGTTATTAAAGATGCTCACTGCAAATAATTATCCCTTAAAAGAAGCATAAGTATTTGTAAAGTATGACAGAAGAAAAAAAAGAACAGAAATACCTAGCAGATTTACTAAAAAAAGCCAATCAAAGGATTGATGAAATAAATAAAGCAATCCAGGGGAAAAGCGACGAAATCGCAGACATGTACAAACACATGCAGGATCATAAGCGTGAAATGGATAACCTTGAAAAAAATGCAATGCGGGAAGTCATCCGGAATTATACATTGCAGGGAGATCATAGTGTTGAAAACAGGAAACGCTTATTACGTCTGATCGATACAGCATTCTTTGGCAGAATTGATTTCCTGGCTTCTACAAATCTGGAAGCAAACAAAATATACATTGGCGTCCATAACTTCCAGGATAATGAAAGTAAACAGTACCTGGTATACGACTGGCGAGCTCCCATCTCCAGTCTTTTTTACGATTTCGAACTCGGTCAAGCATTTTATAAAACGAATGATAGAAAAATTAATGGTGATATAACACGTAAAAGACAATTCAGGATTCGGAATGGCCAAATGGAATATATGCTGGACACAGATGTTACCATTCACGATGAAGTCTTGCAAAAAGAACTCAACCAGGCATCCAGTTCGAAGATGAAGAATATCGTAGCAACGATTCAGAAAGAGCAAAATACTATTATTCGAAATGAGGAAGCCCGACATCTTATAATCCAGGGCGTCGCTGGTTCAGGAAAGACATCTATTGCATTGCACCGGATCGCTTTCCTTTTATACAGGTTCAAGGAATCCATTACTTCAGAAGACATATTGATAATATCACCAAATAAGATCTTTGCCAGCTACATCTCAAATGTTTTGCCGGAATTAGGAGAAGAAACAGTGGCTGAAACAAGTATGGAAGAGATAGCTGACGGTTTGTTTGATTATCAAATCAAGTTTCAGTCCTTCTTTGACCAGGTGACAGAACTGCTGGAAAAAAATGATCAGAAACTTATTGAACGTATTCAATTCAAATCGTCAAACGAACTAATCAGGAAAATTGATGAATACCATGTCTGGTTGCAAAATGAGGGGTTCAAAATCACGGATATTTTTGTAAAAGGGAAACTTGTCCCATCGTGGTTTATCAAAGAAACATTCGAAAAATACAGCAGGATGCCGCTCTTAAAACGATTCAATGAAGTGGTGCGTGAGATTGTAGAAAATGTGTTCCGATTCTATAAAATAGAAATCCAGTATAAAGAAAGAACTGATTTACATAATACCATTCGCAAAATGTTTCCATCCTATAATCCCAGGGTTTTATATAAGGGTTTTTATGAGTGGCTGGGAAGACCGGAATTGCTTAAGCTTAAAAAAGGCAGTACTTATGAATGGAGCGATGTATATGCCTTTCTTTACCTTAAAATGAAATTGGAAGGGATTAAATCAAATACCAGGATCAAACACCTGGTCATCGATGAAATGCAGGATTATTCTGTCGTTCAATACCGTGTACTCAGCAAATTGTATCCATGCAAAAAGACAATCCTTGGCGACATCAACCAATCCGTAAATCCATTCAGTGCCTCAAATGTTCAGACCATTGAAAAAATATTTCCTGGTGCAACATCAATGACAATGATCAAAAGTTATCGATCAACTTATGAAATCACACAATTCACAAAACGTATCAGCCAAAAGGTGGATGTAGAAGCCCTGGAGCGACATGGAGAGGAACCACAGGTGATTTCGTGTAAGAACAAGGAAACTGAACTTGAAACCATCAGGGAAATAATCACTGAGTTCAATACAAGTGCATTCAATTCGCTAGGTATCATATGCAAAACACAAAAACAAGCAGATTCACTATATGACTCATTGAATAAGGAATTCCAGGTTAATATACTGAATGCCGTTAGTGTGGCATTCGGAAGTGGTATAGTGATCACCACAGCTCATTTGGCTAAAGGATTGGAGTTTGACCAGGTTATTGTACCCTTCTGCACAGAAAAAAATTATCATACTGAACCGGATATGCAAATGTTGTATGTCGCATGCACCAGGGC
>JAHHJO010000203.1:0-2802 GCA_018680275.1 Bacteroidia bacterium | reverse complement strand
ACCTGGAAGCTGGTAGTGGCGCCTTAAATCCAGTGAATGAATCGATGATCAACTCTGTTTCCAAAATTCTTGACATTCCACTCATTGTAGGAGGTGGCATCAATTCTGTGGATAAAGCCATATCCGGATTGAGAAACGGCGCAGACATTATCGTTATTGGAAATGCATTTGAAAAAAAGCCTGAACTGGTTAAAGATATAACCGGGGCTATTCAATCAATAAACAGTTTTTCAATTGAACTTGATTAAAGGACTTATCGTAAGATCTACCGGTAGTTGGTATGATGTGCAATTGGAAGACGGTTCCATTCTCCCATCCCGAATGATTGGAAAATTCAGACTTGAAGGCAAAAAAGTCACAAACCCGGTGGCCGTTGGAGATATCGTGATGATTCAAAGAGAAGCCAAGTCAGAAAACGGGATCATCAAAACTATTGAAGACCGCAGAAATTATGTTATCAGGCAATCTCCACGAAAAAAACATTTCCTGCATATCATTGCAGCCAATATTGACCAGGCCATTCTGATTGTCACAATTAAAGACCCCAAACTCAAGCAGGGATTCATAGACCGGTTTCTACTTATGACAGAACCTTACGATATACCTGTACATATATTCTTTAATAAATCTGATCTCTATGGTGAAAAGGAAAATTCAATATTTGAGTTTTTAAAAGATCTGTATGAGAAAATTGGTTATTCCTGTTATTTGACATCAGCTATGACAGGGGTTGGTCTTGATCAGATGAATACATTAATTGAAGGAAAGACAACGCTCTTTAGTGGTCAGTCCGGGGTAGGCAAGTCTTCATTAATCAATCTTATAAAACCCGGTCTTGAACTGAAAACAAAAGAATTGTCTGACTTCAGCGGTAAAGGTCAACACACTACTACATTTGCCGAAATGTTTGATCTTGGTGAAAACACGAGAATTATTGATACACCGGGTATAAAAACTTTGAGTTATAATCATCTTGAAGTTCAGGATGTTGCTCATAACTTCAGGGAATTCTTTGTTAAATCATCAGAATGTAAATATGCTGATTGCACACATAGAAATGAACCCAATTGTGCAGTCAAATCGGCCATTGAGTCTGATGAGATCAGCGAATTACGATACATGAATTACCTTCAAATCCTTGAAGATATCGAGGACCAGAACTACTGGGAAAGAAATATTAATTACTAAGGCCTTATTTGAAAAGAACATTACCCATGTAGTCAAAATAGTACTTTTCATTATTCTTGATGGCGAAGAGGTATTTATGAATACTCAGATGTTCAATTCTTTCAAATTCAAAAGGTATAATCGTCTTACCATTATAATCAATCACACCATATTTATCTCTGGTATTCCTAATAAAATATAATCCGCGCAGTTCGTCATCAGCATACATATATACGGACTCCATATCCTGTGGTGAAACAGGCGTTCCCTGACAGGTCAACAAAACTTGTTTTCCATCAGAAATGGCTGATAATAAAAAATCATCAAGGAGTGAAATTGTGTCATACCTGACATCAATGATCGGTTCCCAGGTATCATTAATTATATTAAAGCCTTCTTTCTCTTTAGCAATATAAACCGGCTGCTCATTGCAACGGACTTGAAAAACCTTTTCAATCTCTTGTCCTTGTGCAGACAAACCCATGCCTGAAACAAATATCATTGAAATGATGACCTTAATAGATATAAAATGTTTGATATAGTTTCTCATGTAACCCTTTTTATTAATAACGAATTACTTTGCTTTTTCGTTTTCAAATAATGCTATAATGCTATAATGCTATAATGCTATAATGCGAAAAAAAAATATTATTCCTGATTATCAAAAATATTTTCAGAATAAGTGGCGTCATTCATCATTCCTAAACTCATAGAATCCAAAACACCAGCATTCATACTTTACAAATCAAACTTCCTGATTAAGGCTGGAAGAATAGTCAGATCCGCAACGACAGCACTAACGAGGGTAACAGCAATCAAAGAACCGATAATAACACTTGGGGGATGCACAGAGAACAGCAGGACAAGGAAACCAAAAAACAGGATAATTGATGTGAAAATTATAGCCTTTCCTGCTTCATGATAGCTTGCTTTGAGTGCTTCTTCGGTATCACCCGTAGCATCTTTTGCCAGTTTATATCGGCTCAGAAAATGAATCGTATCATCTACAGCAATCCCGAATATAATCGCAAAAACAATGGTAATTCCGGCTTCCAATGCAACATTGAAAAGGCCAAGAATAGCTGCTGCAAAAACAAGTGGGATGATATTGGGAATCAATGCAAGAAAAAGCATTTTTGGACTTCTGAATAATATCCCCATTAATAAACTGACGATCACCAATGCAATTCCGAGACCTGTTAGCAAACTCGATCTGACAAACTCAGAATTCTTATCTAGTATCAATCCTGTGCCGGTTTGCCTGAAAGAAATGATTTCATTATCCGTGTTCTGATCTATCCAATTGTTTATTGTTTTGGTGATCTCTCCTATCTTTTCTGAACCTACATCTTTAATCTTGGCACTGATCCTTGTTTTTCTTCTATCCTTGCTTACCAGCATATCAGTTCCTTCAATTTTCACCTTTCCCATCATTGACTCAATTGTTCTGTATTTAGCCTCGACCGGTATTTCATAAGCATCCTTTCGGTTGCTATTATTCATTTGGTTAATGCTCCTTGCTATTGTTGCCAGGGAAAAAGCTGATTGGATCTCGTCCTGGTTCTTGATATATCTTTCGAGCCTGTCTATCGTTTCTACAACTTCGTAGTTATATATTTCATATGGTTCTTGTAT
>JAHHJO010000420.1:0-4961 GCA_018680275.1 Bacteroidia bacterium | reverse complement strand
GTGTCACGGTCAATAATATGCAAATCCAGGAATCTTATGATAATTTATCGATACTTCCCGGGGGAAGTGAATTAATCGATATTGATGCTTCGGTAATTCTTGAAAGAGGAGCCAACACTGTTAATCTTCAAATATTAAAAGTCAACGGCATGGATGCCGATGAAAACTTGTGTAACAATATCCAGAATATCGTTTTGGAAGGTTTTACACCTGCTGATAAAAAGAAAATACTGGTAGAAGAGGGTACAGGCACCTGGTGCCAGTGGTGTCCTCGAGGTGATGTTTTCATGAATCTCCTTACGGAAAGATATCCTGATCACTTCGTTGGTGTAGCAGTACACAACAGGGATCCCATGGAGGTTCCTGCCTGGGATGATGGTTTGACAGGCTGGCCGGGATTCACCGGGTTTCCGAGCGTAGTTATGAATAGGGAATCTGTCATGGATCCTTCTGCAATGGAACCGGCTTTTGTAACCAGGGTTCAGGGTTCACCTATTGCATACCTGACTCATGGTGCTGAATATGATGCATTTACCAGGGAATTAATCATTGATATTACAACACACTTCAATTATGATTTGCAAGGTGATGAATTAAAACTTTTTGTTGGATTGACAGAGGACAATGTAACCGGAACGACAAGTGGTTATAACCAGGCTAATGCCTATGCCGGGGGAGGATCAGGCGTCATGGGAGGATATGAATTATTGCCTACACCCGTTCCAGCCAGCCAGATGGTTTACAATCATGTCGGACGATATATGTTTACACCTTATGCAGGGATGGAAGGTGCATATGCAGGCCAGGAAATCAAGACAGGGTCAAGTATAACTCACAGGTTTACATATACCATTCCTGATCAATTCAACCATGAAAACATGCACATAGTCAGTGCTTTTGTCACGCCGCCACCAGGTGTTGTAGACAATGCCCAAAGTACGACGATAGAGGAGGCGGTTTCAGAGGGATTGACCAGTACCATTGATGTTGAAATAGATAATAGCATTGAAGTATACCCTAATCCTTTGACTTCAGTCGGTCATATTGAAATGGATTTTGAAGAACCAACGGACGTAAGAATGGAAGTAACTGACCTTACAGGAAAAAGGATTGCGTCCAGGAATTATGGAAAAGTGTCCGGGAAACAAATATTTCCTTTTGATGGAACAAGGCTGGAAAGTGGTATTTATTTCCTGAAGTTATTCAGCGGTGATCGGTTTACCACAAAAAGGATAGTCATAGCACATTAAGAGGAGTACTGCGTATTTCATACTTAGTACTTTATACTGATTAACATCAGTAACTGCCGAAATACCGTCGGAAGAACCACTCTATACTGAGTAAAAGTATAAACAGGCCAAGGAGCCATTTGAGATTAAGCAATGATTCCGTTTCAGTCTTCTGGTACAGGATTGGTTTTATAGATTCGTCATTCCTGATAAGTGATTCCAGCTTTGAAAATTCTGCCGGGTAAACCACTTCTCCATTAAATTTTCGACTCAGTTGATATAGCATATCATGTTTTGCTGTCAAATCGAATTTTTCTTTCAAAACAGACTGGATATTGAATTTGCCTGATGCAGACAGTTTTTTCCCATTGTAATTTGTAGTTGCCGTATAATTATAATTACCCTCGGGAAATCTTCCGGCATCGAGGACATAATAATTATTGGATTTGGAAAAAGTAAAGTCATAGTTCTTTCCTTCCTGGTCGGTGATCACAAGGTATGCTTCAGGATCATTAACGGATTCAAAAGAAGCATTGTACAGTTGAGCATCGAATGAAATGCTTTCGTTTTCTTTATAGGATTTCTTATTCGTATATACCCTGAATGGTCGTTTATCTTCTTTGGAAGTGAGGTACTGAATTGATTTTATAAGAAGTTCTGAGCTTATGTCATGGTTTTCAAATTCGGCATATTCCATCAGTCTCCATTTCCAAAGTCCTTCACCTGCGATGACCGCTTGTTTGTGGTTATTGAAATCGGAATATGAAATCAGGGGATAGTTGGTCTCTACATTACCAATTTTCTGGTTGAGCAGGGTCGTACTTGTTGGTGTTATCAGGTAATTGCCAAAAAGTGATTTCAAAGGCACGAATGTACTGATGTTGCCTTTAAAATGATCACTTAGGGTGAACAACTTGAAATCATCTGACAGGACGGGAGTCACATTATTTAGATTTGGTTTGCCTCCTTCAATTTTCAGTACATCCTGTATTTCGTTGAAACGCTTGATATCACTGGATGAACCGGCAAAATAGATGACGGGTTTCTTTATTGTATTGACCTGGTCAACTATATTTTTCACAGGATTCTTCTGGCTTGGCAGATTATGAAATATAACCAGATCATAATTTGCTAATAGGCCAGGATTTTCATTAGCATAAAAAAGTTCGAATTCATAATTTTTATTATTCGAGATGATTGCCTTCAATGCCTTGATATCCGGGTGAGGTGCTTCGGCAAGAATCAGGATTTTCTGCCTTGCATCTAAAACTTCTATATACAGGTTCCTGCTGTTGTTTTGATAACTGATCTCATTATCTATTCTTCCAAGGCTTAACTGGTATTTTACATTGCCGACCTGGTCTGCCTTTACTTCAAACTGGAATGATTTGAAAAATCTGTCCTTGTCGATAGTTATTTGCTGACTTTCCATCAGCTGGGCCTTCCCGTTGACTATTTTGTATAGGTTTAATGCAGTTCTTTTGCCATTTGAATTATAGGCCTGGATGTCTGCTTCAATCAGGAACTGATCGTCAAGATAAGCCAGCCGGTTATGCAGGACGTTTCTTATCATCAGATCTGTCCTTATGGATGTGTCACCAAGCGGCACCGTATAAAGGGGGGATGCAATTCTTACGTCTGCGTACAGAGGATTTTTTCCTTCATTGAAGATCCCATCGCTAATGAGTACTACTGCACCCAGGTTTTGATCTTCATATGATTCTGAAATGTATTCCAGGGGAGCCGAAATATTGCTTGATTCCGTATTAATGGAATCCTGGTTATTGAACCTCATCCTTTCGGCAAATTCAATTTCTACAATATCAAAATCTTCTGAAAGATTTGAAATGAAGTTTTGCTTTTTGAGTTGCAGGCTATCCAGGTTATTAAATTCGGTAGATTCGATAACAGATTTACTGATATCATTGGCAACGACCACGATTGGCTTCTGCTTTTCAGTCAGAAGATTCTTGAAAAGGGGTGTCAGTAACAAGAAGAGTAAACCAAAAATGGAAAAATATCTTAAGAAACCGAGGGCAAGCGGCAGCCACTTTTTTGTTTCTTTCATTTTCCTGTCCCTGAAATAGAGCCCCAAAGCAAATAAAAGTGCGATAAGCAGTATGATGAACAGGAAATAGGATGGATATGAAATTTGTATATTTTCCAAAGGCAATGTATAATTCGTTTGCAAATATTAAAAATATATTAATGCTTTGATTATTAAAACAGTGCTAATGTCATTTACGTTAAGTTACTTTGTAGATACTTAGTATTAAATGAAATATATGAAACGTACTTTTTATGTTCTGAGTTGCATGCTTATGGCAGTTTGTCTGAATGCTTCTTACATTTTAATTCCGATGGACCACGATGCACAAAAGAATCACCTGAAAGCATATGGAATTACATACTGGATTCTTGAAAACGGGGGAGAAGCTTACTGGCTTTTAAATTACAGGGGAGGAAGTTTTGCTTTTCAAAGCAATCCACTATTTGAAAAGGAGTGTAAAACAAGAGGTGTGACCTATGAAGTCATACCAAATGCACAGTTTCATAAGATACGTGAAGATATAAGTCACCCCGAACTCAACCAGGAGGTTATAAAACTCCAGCAGGCACCCAAAATTGCCGTATATACCCCTGATTTCAACGCTAAAGGAGAGAAAGTACAGCCCTGGGATGATGCAGTCACATTGGTGCTGACCTATGCTGAGATCCCGTATGAGACCATATACGACAGGGATGTTCTTGAAGATAAACTGGCACAATATGACTGGCTTCATCTTCATCATGAGGATTTTACGGGACAGTACGGCAAGTTTTACCAGTCACAGTCCAACAAACCGTGGTACAAGGAGAATCAACGTAAAATGGAGCAACTGGCCTACAGTCTCGGTTTCGAAAAAGTATCTGCATTGAAGCTATCGGTCGTAAAAAAAATCAGGGAATATGTAGAAGGCGGCGGTTTTATGTTTGCAATGTGTTCAGCAACAGATACCTATGATATCGCACTGGCTTCAAATGGTGTCGATATTTGCGCAGAAATATATGATGGAGATGGCGCTGATCCGACGGCCCAGGAAAAATTGCAATATGACAATTGTTTTGCTTTTAAGGATTTCACCCTGATCAGGAATCCACTGGAATATGAATTTTCCAGCATTGACCATCGTAAAAGAAAGATCACACCGAATACAGATTATTTCACCCTCTTTGATTTTTCAGCTAAATGGGATCCTATCCCGGCTATGCTTACACAAAATCATACACGCACAGTGAAAGGCTTTATGGGGCAGACAACCGCTTACCATAAAAACCAGATTAAATCCGATGTTTTGATCATGGGAGAGAATAATGCAATTAACGAAGCCCGTTATATTCATGGCACATATGGATATGGCACCTGGACATTCTACGGAGGCCATGACCCTGAAGATTACAGGCATTTTGTTGGAGATCCGGAAACGGACCTTAATCTACACCCCAATTCACCGGGTTACAGACTGATTTTGAACAATGTATTGTTTCCTGCTGCTAAGAAGAAGAAAAGGAAGACGTAGGTTTTTTTTTTAAGTACAAAGTAATCAGTATAAAGTACGAGTATAATAATTGTTTCACCCGCTAGTATACTGTAGTGTACCTGGTCAAGAATGGTTTGATTGGCCTACCATTTAAATGGTAGGCATATGGGCAGATGTAAGGGGTTCTGTGATAAAAGCCTACGGTTTAAAC
>JAHHJO010000084.1:0-5797 GCA_018680275.1 Bacteroidia bacterium | reverse complement strand
AAATAGTGTTATTGGAGTTGACCATGAAGTATAATCGGCTGTAACATATCCCGTTGTTGTCATTAAAGAAATGATCTGAAATGTGGATTCCCTGAATGACTGCTCCATTGGGTTACCCGTATTAAAGTAAACAACAGTTGTAACAAATACAATAAATACAATGACCAAAGAAAAATAGGTCTTGAATTCGTCACTTCTCCAGACTTTTTTAAAGTGCCCGGTAAGTCCAAAGTAAATGATCGTATAATTAATTCCTGCGCACAACATGAACAGGCTAATAGTGTATTCTATGGCGGGAGAATTAAAATATGCAATGCTGGCATTCCTGGTTGAAAAGCCCCCGGTTGCCATGGTTGTGAGGCCATGATTCAGGGCATCAAAAAAAGTCATGCCCAGCATAGAAAGAATGAAGATCAGAGTTGTTGTGAGTCCCAGGTAAATCAGCCATAATCGTTTGGCCGTCTCTTTGATTTTGGGATGAATTTTATCCGAAGTAGGACCAGGTGATTCTGCGACGAACAATTCAACCCCGCCGATACCCAATAGGGGAAATATGGCCACTGTAAGTACGATAATTCCCATGCCTCCCAGCCATTGAGTCAGTGATCGCCAGAATAAAATACCTTTTGGCAGGACTTCAACATTCTCTATAACAGTAGCTCCTGTGGTTGTAAGGCCTGAAACACTCTCAAACATAGCTCGTGTAATATCTGGCAGGGTAGAGGAAAGCAGGTAAGGCAGAGTACAGAATATTGAAATAGTAATCCAGCCAAGTGCCACAATAAGAAAGCCTTCTCTTTTTGCTATGTGTTTTTCAGCATTCCTTGTAAGCAACCATAAGACAAATCCTGTCAGGAAAGTAACCAGGCCAGCAGTTCCCATTGACATGGCGTCAGATGCGTCAAATACCAGGGATACGACCATGCTGAGGGCCATAAATCCACTCAGCATCATTAACAGGACCCCAAGGACATTGATTATGATTTTGGTGTTGATCACTATTTGAATATTTCTTCTACCTGGTGGATGGCTTCCGGTAAAGCTAGAATAATCACCTTGTCTCCAATTTCCAGCTTGAAATCCCGGGAAGGTATGATACTTTGATCCCCTCTCACAATACCTGCAATAATGGATTTTTTGGGAAAGTGCAAATCTTCAATGGTGTTGTTAATCAACCGGTTTCTTTTGTGTATCTCATATTCAATGATTTCTGCATCAACACCATGCAGGCTGGCGATGGCCTGTACTTTTCCCTTTCTTACAAAACGGAATATGTTATTGGCGGTTATCAGTTTTTTATTGATGATCGTATCGATGCCAATATTTTGTGAGATATGTGTATAATCAACATTTTCAACGAGGGCAATCGTTTTGTAAACCCCGATGTCTTCTGCCATAAGGCTGCTGATAATATTTGTCTCAGAATTGGGCGTTAAAGCGATAAAGGCATCCATTTCAGCAAATCCTTCTTCCTTCAATGCGTCGATATTTCCGGGATCTGCATTAATGACCAGGCACTTGTTTAATTGCTCTACAAATCGCTTTGCCTGTTCTTCATCTTCCATTACAATTGTTACAGAATATTTATGCTCAATCAACTGCGCTGTTTTCAAAGCGAGGGGTGTACCACCGATAATCATTACTTTTTTTATCGGCCTAAGCTGCTTACCTATAAATTTCATGGCTTCTTCGAGGAACTGGTTCTGGGTAGATATGTAAAGGTGGTCACCTTTCTTCAGAACGGTACTTTCTTCAGGGATGATAGTTTTGTAACCCCTGAGCAAGGCGATGCCGCGGAAGGTAAAATTCCTGGTCAATTCATTAACCTCTTTTATGGTATAATTCAGGATTGGACATGTAGAGTCTATGGTAAACCCCACGATTGATATCCGGCCATTTTCGAATTCAAACAGATCGGTAAAAGAGGCTCTTCTGAGCAGCCTTTCAATTTCCAGTGCGGCCAGTCTTTGTGGAGATATCATCACATCAACACCCATTTGTTTTAATCTTTGTTTATTGTCTTTTTTCAAATGAGTGGCGGCACTTATCCTGGCGATGGTGTTTTTTGCCCCGAGTTGTTTGGCCAGCATTGCTGATAACAGGTTGGTTGATTCCGATGTGGTGACAGCAATGAACAACTGTGTTTTTTTGATATTGGCTTGTATGAGAATATCAATAGATGATATATCTCCCTGAATTGTCATGACATCAAGATGCCTGCTGGCCTGGAACAATACTTCCTCATCTATATCTATCAGGGTAATGCTCTGGTTTTCTTTTGATAGCAAATTCGCTAAATGAAATCCGATGGCACCGGCGCCGGCAATAATTATTTTCATATTGTATTAAATCCGGGCAAAGGTTACGCAGCTTAAATGAATTCTCAAAGAATAAATGGTAATTATTTGTGAAAAAGAATAGACAGGTATGTTCAATAGATTAGCTGTTTAATATGATTTTGATAATAATCAGTATAATAGGTGATTATCATCATTTACAGTAGTTGATTTAGAGTATAGATTACTGTGTTAAGAAATAGTCTGTCCTTGTCTAGAAATTATGAAATTGAGTTATGCGCGATATAAAAACATATCATGAAGATATGAGGAATAAGTGGATTGATTCAAGCACCCACCGGAATCATTTTTTGGGAAGATCCGCATTGGATATGAGATGGCTTAAAGACAGCCATCCTGATGATCCGGATGTTGAACGATGGGAATTGCTGGTTGATATGTCTGATTTTGCAAGGAATGAGATCGAAATTCAAATTGACGGGAATGTTGTTGTGATCCATGGTGAAAAGGATGTACATGTGGATAATACCAACAACCATATCCTGGATGAAGAAGATATCATGGTTTGCAGTAAGAAGTTCATATTAGACCGAGATGTAAGTAATATGAGGATTATGACCCGGTTCAGTAAAGGTGTTTTGCGGTTAAGATTTGATGAACGAGGAAAAAAGACCTCAATAAAATCAAGCAAAAGTAACCGCATGAATTAGTCCGCTCTGTAAATTCTTCTTTTTTAATATTGGGGATTTACCCGGTATTGCAGCATAGTTATTGCTATTTATGACGATTATAAAAATTTTATATAAATAAATTTTTTATATACAAAATAAATTTATATATTACTTAAGTTTCGGGTTTCAAAAGTGAAAGCTCAAGTTAGAATAACCAAAACTGACATCCCGAGTAAAAGCAGTTGTGATCTGAGCAATCAGAATTGCAATAAGAAAACTGTCCGAAAGGGCGATTATTTACAATGGGCGCTTTCGCAAGGTATACGAAAGTATACTTTTGTAAATCCGAAACGCTTATCACTTCATAAAGAGTGAGTGAATTCAATTAAAACGGAGCAATTCGATTTAAAAGAAGAAACAAACTCCGGAAGAGATAGAGAGAACCAACCGAGATACTTAATAGAATCTAGATGGTTCTCTTTTTTTTTGCCCTCACCCAAACTTTTGATAATCCGCCGAAGCCTTGGCGCAGGTGGATAAATTCCTAAACTTAATAAACTCTTCAACTCAATAAACTAACACCCCTACCTCGCCCAATCCGGAAATACATTGTGTGTAATATCGAAGATGTAACTACCGAGGTAATAAGAAACAAGGGTGACGATCAGAATACCAATAATATTCAAAGCAAATCCTGTTTTGGCCATCTGGATCATGCTGATCCTTTTACTTCCGAATACAATGGCATTAGGTGGGGTTGCAACCGGAAGCATAAATGCAAGGGAACCTGCAACAGTAGCTGGCAGCATAAATAGCAAAGGGTTGGTTTCTATGCTTACGGAGAGACCGGCAAGAATAGGAAGCATGGTCTCGACAGTCGCTGTATTGGAAGTGACTTCTGTCAGGAAAGTGATCAGGAAACATATGCACAGAATTAGAAGGATAGGGTGCACACTGTTTAACCACCCAAGTTGCTCACCAAACCATGTAGACAATCCGGATTCCTTGAAACCGCTGGCCAGGGCGAATCCTCCGCCAAACAGCAAGATGATTTCCCAGGGAATGTCTTCTGCTGCTTTCCAATCCATTAAAAATGTACCAGGGTTCGTCTTGCTGGGAATCATGAATAAAATGATAGCTACAAAGATTCCAACGGTGCCGTCATTAAAGAATTCCGGGTGTTTGAATATCCTTGACCAGCCGGGAATGGTCAAACTTCCTGCAGCAATATCTACCCTGAAGAACCAAAGGAATGCCAGGCTGACAAATGCAATTAGTAATATTTTTTCTTCATAAGTTTTCTCTCCAAGGTCTTTATGTGCTGTTTTGATTTCAGTAGCACTGATGCTTGTCCATTTTCTCTTTCTGCCAACAAATACAAAGTACAGGTATAAAAAAAGAATAATAAAAAGGATGACAGTGATCGGAAAGGCATACATAAACCAGCTTGCAAATGAAATTTCAGGAGCATTTGGAAAATAGATGTAAAATATTCTGGCAAATGAAAGATTAGGCGGCGTTCCTACCAGGGTAGCTACACCTCCAATAGAGGCACTGTAGGCAATGCTCAATAGTAAACCGGTCGCGAAATGCTGCACTGCTTTTTTACCGTTGATATCTTCAAGTTTGGTTATAATTGATAACAGGATAGGAACCATCAACATAGCTGTCGCGGTATTGGAAATCCACATTGAAAGGAAGGCCGTGGCACTCATGAATGCCAGGAGGATCCTTGCCGGGCTACTCCCGATAAATTTGAGAATGGATAAAGCTATTCTTTTGTGAAGCCCCCACTTCTGAATAGCCAGTGCGACCAGGAATCCACCAATAAAGAGGAAAATAACATGATTGAAATATGTTGCTGAAACCTCTTTTCCATTCATTACGCCCAGCATTGGAAAAAGTACAATTGGAAGCAGGGAAGTGATCGCGAGAGGCACTACCTCAGTAATCCACCATAAGGCCATCAATATTGCTACCGCAAGTGTTGCTGTTACTTCAGGTTTCCCGGGTTCAAGATCGACGCCAAAGATGATGTAGATCGTTAGTGGTATCGAAATAATAAATATGGCATAGCGAATTAATTCACCAGGATTGTTACTGATATATTTTCGGCCGGTAGCCATCCAGGGAGGAGCTTATTTTTAATAATAAATTAAGATGCTTAAGTAAGGAACCGACTGATAATAATCAATATGCCATCTGATTTAAATCAGGATTTACCAATGATTTTACGGACTCTTCCCCTTGGCACAAGCTGCCAAAGACGTTCATGAAAATAATAGATGAACATTTTGGCAAAAAACTCAATGCCACCTACCTGGAGTGCCTTTGATACATCACCAAAAATGATATAGGCTATGGTAACAGTTGTAGTGGTTGCAATAATTCTCCAACTGAATGTTTTCAGGATACTTCTTAAATGAGATTCTCTTGTAACTTCAGACATTTTTTGACGTTTGAGTGGCCAAAGTTAATTAACCTGATTAATTAAGCAGATAGAATTCAAATATTTCAGATTTTCAGATTGGCCAGATCGGATTTCACTTCTTTGATTTCATCAGAACTGAGTTCGAGCCATTCTAGTGCGGTATCCAGAAAGTTGAAAGGTATAGTTATCTAGAATTTTTTAATGATTATTCCTCTTCATCTCTTGCTTCAAGTAGCTTTAAGACTTTCTGAAATGATTCAATTGCACCGGATTTGCGCTTTTCAAATAAATGCTTCACTCTTCGTCCACTCATAAATTCTCCACTCCGGTGAACGCCCCTTAAAAATGATTCAAAGCCTTTTCCGTGATGATAATATCCCAATGGCGCAATCTTATAT
>JAHHJO010000519.1:0-5913 GCA_018680275.1 Bacteroidia bacterium | reverse complement strand
TTGGACTCCATGTGTATGCATAGAAATATGGTTCCCTGGCATGCTTGGATAGTGCTCCAACCTTCATGTTGACACTATCAACCTTTTCGACATTATAGGTAGAAGTGAATTTGTTAAAGAGATACATAGCCAATACATTGATATACCCTGGTGCCAGACCGGTTTGGAGTACAAATCCATTTTCAGACCCTGTGGCGATATTGATGACCTCTTCTGTTTCTTTGACATATTCCGTCAGGTTTGCATAGTGACATTTATAGTCTCGTGCATACTGTGCGATTCGTGGTGCTTCACTGCCAGGAAGACAATCCAGGATAATATCCGTCTTCTTCAGTAATGCTTTCATTTCATCATTCAAACCTGAAGCAGGGGTAGTGATACAATAACAACGTTCACAATTGGCGCCTTCGTTTATAAATTTACCTGCATTTTTCGCAGCATGTTCAAACATGTCGCCAATGGTGATATGGTAGTCGAAAAGTGCGTTTTTGGCAAGTATTAATCCAGCGGCTTGACCTATTCCTCCGCCTCCTAAAATGAGTATATTTTCCCGTTTCATCTGCTTTAATATTGTGCCTCAAATTTAGTATTTCTGGGAGAAATTAAAAATGCTTGTTTTTACATATTAAATAATTTTTTAATGTATTAAATCCTGTATATTAGAATAAAATGAATTATAATTTTTTGTAATATGAAAATTGCTGTTATATTCGCATAATATTTAGATTTACTGAATACCGATTTTAGCAATGGCAAAGAAGACACGTAAAAAGTCCCGTAAGAAGGATTCTTTTTTTATGAAACCCAGTGACGACAGGATTAGAAAAATTGCGGGCACACTATGCATTTTTCTTTCTATTTATTTAACGGTCGCATTTGTATCTTATTTTTTCACTTGGAAGTTTGATCAGGACAAAGTATTACATCTCTCCGGATCTATTCTGTTCAATGGTGATGTTCATGTAGAAAACTGGCTTGGAAGACTCGGTGCTTATACATCGCATTTGTTTTTCTATTGGGGATTTGGTGTTGCTTCGGTATTAATTGTCTATCTGATCGGAAAACTTGGATTTGATCTCCTTCGCAGACAATCAATGATAAAATTTGCCAACGAGGCTGCTCATGTTATATTAATCATGTCCTTTATTGCTGTTGTGGCTGAATTTGTTTTCAGAAATTCCGAATTCAGTTGGGGCGGACTGATGGGATACAGTATATATGCCTATATGGGTAGTTTCCTGGGTCAGATCGGACTTGTATTATTCTTCATCTTGCTTGTGTCAACCGGTATTATATGGATCTTCAATCCTAAGATCAAACTGGAACCCATCAAATTGACTACAGGCTTTGACAATTTCTCTTTTCCCAAACTCAACTTTACAGTATCACCTCAATCATTAAAGGATAGCATTCCATTTAAAGCAAAAGAAAAGAAATCAAGAAAAAAATTGTTTGAAGACTTAGAGGGGGCCATTCCAAAAACCGACATTAAAGATGAAGGAGTTCAGTTAGATCCTGTTGACAGTATCGAACTGAATCTCCCTGATTCTTTGGAAGTAAAAGCTAAACCAAGTCCGTCTAAAGAAACAGCAGAGCCCCAGCTCGAGCTGGAATTGGATGACAAGATTGTTAACGAGTCTGCAGACAATTCACAATCCCGTATTAAAGGACCGGATATGGATTGTAAGAAGAATATCGTAGAGAAAGAAAACCTCGATGACTTCGAGCCATATGATCCTACAAAAGAACTTTCAAACTATAAAGTACCCACATTTGATCTCTTGGAAGATTATTCTGATTCCAGGGTGTCGATAAACAGGGAAGAACTTGAAGAGAATAAGAATCAGATCATTAAAACCCTCCTGAACTATAATATAAAGATTACGAAAATCAAGGCGACCATTGGTCCTACAGTGACGCTATATGAGATTGTACCGGCTCCTGGTGTGAAAATATCTTCCATAAAGAAACTGGAAGACGACATCGCATTGAGTCTGGCTGCACTTGGTATTCGTATTATCGCACCAATTCCTGGTAAAGGAACAGTTGGTATTGAAGTTCCTAATAAGAACAAACAGATTGTTTCTTTCAAGGAAGTTGTGAAGACTGAAAAGTTTCAGAATGCAAAAATGGATTTACCTATTGTTTTAGGTAAGACCATTTCAAATGAAGTGTTTGTTGCTGACCTGGCAAAAATGCCGCACTTGCTGATCGCAGGAGCCACTGGCCAAGGTAAGTCAGTTGGTATCAATACCGTATTGATGTCACTGTTGTATAAGAAACACCCTTCGCAGGTGAAATTTGTAATGATTGATCCTAAGAAGGTTGAATTATTTCCGTACAGCTACCTCGACAAGCATTTCCTCGGATTTTTGCCTAATGAAGAAGAAACCATTGTTACAGATACTAAAAAAGTTATCTCTACTCTGAATTCCCTGACTGTAGAAATGGATGAACGATATGATTTGTTGAAGAAAGCACGGGCCAGGAATATCAAGGAATATAATGCAAAGTTTGTAGCACGAAAAATTAGTCCGAAAGATGGACACAGATTTATGCCTTTCATCGTACTGGTAATTGATGAATTTGCTGATTTGATCATGACTGCTGGAAAAGAAATAGAATTACCTATCGCCAGATTGGCTCAATTGGCAAGAGCGATTGGTATCCATTTGATCATAGCTACACAAAGACCTTCTGTTAAGATCATCACCGGAATGATAAAGGCCAACTTCCCTGCAAGGATTGCCTACAAAGTAACTTCACAAATTGACTCTAGAACAATTCTTGACCATAAGGGTGCAGAGCAGCTTATTGGAAAAGGTGACATGTTGTTATCTGTTGGCAGTGATATCATCAGGCTTCAGTGTGCTTTTGTTGATACACCAGAGGTAGAGAACGCGATCAAGCATATCAGTGATCAACCTGGATTTGCTGAGCCATTCTATCTTCCTGAAGTTGCCGATGAAAATGGTGAAATTGGAGACTCAAACCTCAAATGGTCTGACCTGGATCCAATGTTTGAAGAAGCAGCCAGGCTGGTTGTTGGTAATCAGCATGGATCAACATCTATGATACAGAGAAAACTACAGTTGGGATACAACAGGGCAGGAAGAATCGTAGATCAGATGGAGAGTCTTGGTATCGTCGGGGAAGCCAATGGAAGTAAACCACGACAAGTACTGTTTGTCAGCGAAATGGAATTAATCCATTACCTAGAGCATCTTAAAAAAGCAAATTAGAATTATGATTCAGCCGGTTCGTCTCCCGTAGTGCTGGCTTTAATTGAATCCATGGTATCAATCATAGCTTCCCAGAAGTCTTTAAACACAGGCTTTAGTGATTCTCCCATAGATTGGGTAGCCCTCGGTAAAGTTTCAAGAACTGGGTACGTGAAAGATGCTGATTTTTGACTATCGCTGATCAACTGGACCCTGTCCATAAAATATATGCCATAGCTTATAAGGATAGCATAAAATAATCCAAGTAAAGCACCTCCCAATACTTTGTTGACACCACCTATGTGAATACTCTTCATCAGTTTATCCAGTTTATTGCCAATAAACCTGATTAGAGCCATAACGATGATGAATGTCAATACAAAACCAAGGACAAAATTGATGGCCGGGTTAATATTAATGGCATTTTGAAGAATACTGATCAGGATAGGAGATAATTTCAAAGCTGCGACGATGGCTATTATGACAGATAAGGTCGAAAAAACGGTCTTGATCAATCCTTTTGAAAAACCCTGGTAAAAGCCATATGCAATCAGCATTGCGGCCACTAAATCTATAATCATATTCCAAAAGTACTTTAAAATCCAGTTTAATTCCAAAGATCATCGTCGAATGCTACTATTGGATGGATATCTGGTTATATCATCATTTATATTGAAGAAAATTGCTTTAACAATAGTTTAATTGATGTAAGCTCATATGAAACGTAACTTTTTCACAATTTTGAAGTTCTATTAATAAAGACTTGATATGAAATTTACTTTCCTGTTTATATTGCTATTCTCAATTGGATTGAATGCTCAGTCCGCGACAGAGATATCAGATAAGGAATCAATGGCATTGCTGGAAGCTTTAAAAAAGGATTATGACAAGTATAAGGCACACCGAATCGATTTCACACTGGATATTGAATTGCCGGGCGAAGGAAAGGAAAGCCAGTCTGGTTACCTGATACAGAACGGTGAAAAATTTATACTTGAAATGGAAGCTCAGAAAATTATCTCAAATAATGAAACAGTTTGGGTATACCTGAAAGATATTAATGAGATCCAGATCAATGATGCTGATTTTGATGAGGATTCAGACTTTATGTCTCCGTCTTCGGTATTTAATATGTACAATTCAGATGAGTTTATTTTTGGCGCTTCCCAGCATAACTATATCAAAGGTATAAGCATTACAGAGATAGAAGCCAAACCTACAGATGACTATTCGGAATATTCAAAGGTCAGAATTACTCTTGCACAAAAAACCAACGAGTTTTTACAAATGAAAATCTTTTCGAGAGATGGAAGCCGGTATACACTCAATATTGATAAGCACACGAAAGATTACCCGGTAAGTACAGAATTATTTGTCCTGGATGAGAGCCAATATGAAGGTGTAACGATAGAGGATTTGAGATTTTAAATTTCAGAATAAAGACCAGGAGACGTATAGTTTAAACAACACATCTTCAGAGCATACGCAAATACATTTTTCCCCCACGCGTGATTTAAATCACACGCCCCTTTATTTCATTTTCTAATACTTGTTTACCGACGAGTAGTTTATATCAAAGGCCTGAGTTGAGTATTTATTTTTCAATCACAATATGCTTTACCTCATCTAAATCCCAGTCAATAACCAGACCCCCAGCCAATTGATCTGCAATTTCTTTTCCATAAAGATATTCACATAAGTACAAAGCTCCATCAAATGAACGTGCGCCACCCGCGGAAGTAATAAACTTGTCATCATGAACAAACATGACATCTTCAATGACATCAAGCGAAGGAAACATATCCTTGTATTTTTCGATATCTGATGGAAATGTTGTAGAACTATAGCCTTCAAGAATACCTGTTGCTGCAAGTACAAAAGCTCCATCACAATGGGATGTAACATATTGGGCATTATTGGATACTTCGCTCACCCAGGCAAGCATCTCTTTATCTTCAAGATCAGTATCCAGGTGATGTTCAGCACTGGGAATTACCAAAATATCTATCGATGGTACATCATCGGAAATATAACTGTAGTCCGGTAGGATTCTCAATCCTTCAAATGTGGTGACTACATCCAATGTTCTGGCAACAGTAAAAACGTTCATCGCTTTAATTCCTTCCCTGTATTGCGTATGCTGGAAGATATCATATGGTGCTGTTAACTCTGTATTATAAACCCCATCCATAATAAGGAATGCGACGTTGTAGCGATCAGGAAGAAGCGGGGGAGCTTCATTTGATAATTGCGAAGACTTATTATTCCCACATGACATGACGAAAATTGACACAACAATTATCAGCAGGTATTTCATAGGCTTTAAATGAAGGTTTAAGGTACAATATTTAATGCTGCTTAAAGACAAGATTGAAATCCTACACGGTATCTTTCACTTGACGTGTGGTTTAAACCACACGTCATCAGGACAAAAGCAAATACCTGTATTTCCGACGTGTGATTTAAATCACACATCTACAACATGTTTTAACTTCTATTCAGTATTGAAACAAAACCAAGCCTGGCAACAAAAGATAAATGAAAGCTTTGAAAAAGTGCCTGCGGTTTAAAGCCTAGTATTTAAATAGCAAGAGCCAAGCAGAAAATTAAAAATCTAATGATTTGTTTTCACTTGACGTGTGGTTTAAACCACACGTCATCAGGACACAAGCGAACACCTATACTTCTGACG
>JAHHJO010000086.1:0-2163 GCA_018680275.1 Bacteroidia bacterium | reverse complement strand
GAATATACGAGAATGAAAGTGCAGTACAAAGTGTCATGTACTCTGTGAAATGTACGCTGTAACTTCAGGTATTAAATATTTCTGAAGCCGGAGACATGCGACAATACAGCTTTCCATTGTCCATCTCTTAGTATAAGAATATTGCTGGACTGGTATATGGACTTCAATGTATCTGTTTGTATATGCCCGGTGCCTCCAACTATCGCTGTACCATTATCATATATATCCATCCTCTTGATTTCATAATAGAATGAATCATAAGAAGTAGGATTCTTTTTAATCCAATCCAATTCATCAGCTTTGTTAAATCGTTCTCCACTATTATCAGTCATTTCAAAGTCCTCTGCAAGTATTTGATCCAGCATTTCTATTATACTTATATGTCGATTCGCTTCTCGTCTATATTATAGTAGGCGACTATCTTATCAATCTTATCGTCTTTCACATAATGCCATTCTGTGACTTCGAGTTTGAAGTTTTCCTGTATAGCAAGGTATCTGATACATGCCTTTTCCTTTTCAATTATCATATCCTCAATTATAAATTGGTGTCCAAGGAATTTGTCGAGATTTGAGTTTATGATTTCCATATAAGCCTTTCGGCCTGAGATCGTGCCGTAAGGACTTGTGTGTTCAAATCCTTCAGTGAGGGGGAGGTCCTCAAAGTTGCCTTTTGTCCAGATATTAAACCAGGCTTCTACGAGTTTTTCGGTTGTCATGAGTGAATTAATTTATTTGATGATCTTTTGCCAGTATCCAACATCGATCCATTTTCCGAATTTGAATCCTACTTCCTTGAAATGGGCTACTTTGCTAAATCCGAATTTTTCATGTAAAAGAACACTGGCCTCATTCGGCAATGATATCCCACCTATCAAAGTATGATATCCCTTTTCTTTAAGCGTTTTAAATAATGTTGAATAAAGTGCAGTGCCATATCCTTTTCCAAGGTGTTTGTGATGAAGGTAAATGGATACTTCCACCGAGTTTTTATAAGCACTCCGTTTATTCCATGGACTTGAATAGGCATATCCAAGCACATTTGAATCATTTACAAGAACATAATATGGAAAAATATCTTTGAGTGAATCTATTCTGGATTGCATTTCATCTAAAGTCACCGGGCATTCTTCAAATGTACTGATCGAATGCCTGATATAGTAATTATAGATATCACTGATTGCCGCGGTATCCTCAGAATTTACAAATCTGATCATGTGCTTTGAAGACCTTATTTGGAAATATTCAATGCAGGTTTTATTTCTCCCCGATGACAAGTTGTACAATTTACGATCGGGGGTTGGCCTTTAAGGTCAGCAATATTGTTCAATAATTCAGAATTGATTTTGCCAGTCATTTTCCACATTTCCCTTGCAATATTTTTTTCTTCTTTTTCATCACTTGCCCAGTCGTCAGGATTATGACAATGTGTGCAATTCACGCCAAGTGAATTGTTAAATGCCATTTCCATGATAGCTGTCAGCCTGCCTGCCGGAAATCCTTTCATAATCTCAATATTTTTAAAAACGCTGTCTGCAGCTTCGTTCTCCCGGCCCTTAATACTTTCCAGAATTTCTGAGATAGCCGCCTTCGTATCAAAAGTGTCCACGGTTGAAATAATTTCATAGTCATTTATAATAACCGGTTGATTTTTAGTCCACGATGATAAAATCAAGATCGAGATTAACAGAATTGCTGAGATAGTATATTTCATAATTGCCTGTTTTTCTTTAAGATAGCAGCATTTTTGGAATTGAAGAAATATAAATATGAATCAATTCCAGCTTGCTTTTACTATAGACTTTTAGTTTTCACTATGGTTTATATATCTATAAGAAGGGTTGTAACTTAGGAAACATGGCTGTAAATCAATCAATCGAACAAAAAACAAATCCACCTGCATTGTATAAAGGACTGACAGTGCATCTTATTTTACTTGTGATCCTGTTGCTATTTTGCGGGATAAGTTGGTCCTATTTTGAACAAGACTTACCGGCGCTGTTTTGGATAACAATCTTTATTCCCGTTATACACCAGGCATATGTCTGGATCTGCTGGCGAACCGAGATCCTAAATAAGTCAGTCAGTAAAACAATAGGATTCAACTTGTATTTGAAAGTGTTTTTTGTTTTACTTTTTTTACGACCACTTACTTTGCTGGCAT
>JAHHJO010000108.1:0-2135 GCA_018680275.1 Bacteroidia bacterium | reverse complement strand
GTTGAGGCCTATAAATCAATTACCCAGGAATCAGGATCCCCTGTCGCCATTGTCAAAGCACAAATCCATGCCGGAGGACGCGGCAAAGGAGGAGGGGTCAAACTTGTTAAAAACCTGGAAGAGTTGAAGGAAACTTCAGATGCTATTCTGGGCATGATGCTTAAAACGCCTCAAACCCCAGGTGGAATGAACGGACCAGGCAAACTTGTCAAAAAGATCCTTGTCGCTGAAGATGCCTATGCTCCTGATTTTGATGCTTGTGAAGAATATTATATGTCTATGCTTATGGACCGGGAGAAAAAATGCAATGTGATCATATACTCGACAGAAGGAGGTATGGATATCGAAACTGTTGCTGAAGAAACTCCACACCTGGTACACAAAGAATGGATTGATCCTGAATTAGGATTACAGGCTTTCCAGACCAGGAAAATTGCTTTCAACCTGGGTCTCAAAGGACCTGCATTTAAAGCTATGACCAAATTTGTTGCAAAACTTTACAATGCATTTTTAAGTACAGACTCCAGTTTGATAGAAATCAATCCTTGCCTTAAAACAGCAGATGACAGGATTGTTGCAGTAGATACTAAAATAAGCCTTGATGATAATGCATTGTACAGGCATCATATTTTAGCAGAACTTAGGGACGAAAGTGAAGAGGATCCTACTGAAGTGGAAGCCAGGAAGTGTAATCTGAATTATGTGAAACTTGACGGTAATGTAGGTTGCATGGTTAACGGGGCCGGATTGGCGATGGCCACCATGGACATTATTAAACTATCCGGGGGATCTCCTGCAAACTTCCTGGATGTTGGTGGAACTGCTGATGCAGCCAGGGTTGAACAAGCATTTCGTATTATCATGCGTGACCCTAATGTCAAAGCCATATTGATCAATATATTCGGTGGTATCGTGAGATGCGACCGGGTTGCACAAGGAGTTGTTGAAGCTTACAAGAACATGGGAAATATTGAAATTCCAATTATAGTCAGACTGCAAGGTACCAACGCAGATATAGCCAAGGAAATCCTGGATGAAAGCGGACTTGATGTCAAATCAGCAATTCTGTTACAAGAAGCCGCTGACCTGGTGAAAGAGGTTGTAGGATAGATATTCTAGACCTTTTGCGTCGATGCTTTATTGGTTGCAAAGCTCCTGCGCTGTTGGCTAGGATAGTTGGAACAAAAACCTCCTTCGCTCTTGGCTTCGGCGGTTGCGATAAACAACCATCTACGCTGTTGGCTCCGGCGGTTGCCATTATCCGTATTCTGCGATTATTGGGTGTTAGAAGATACGTCATATGTTTTAATGATTCTGGTCATTGATTCTATCTGCTTTTAATATCAAATAGAGAATATTCCTTCATATTTAATCTAATGTTATGAGACAGTCTAAATTCTTTATGCTGCTTATCTCATTGTTCTTAATTTTTGCATTTTATTCCTGTGATGATATTCTGAATAACGATGACACGGATCCTGATCCTGATCCTGACCCAATAGCTACAGCAGTCGGAGATACACTTTGGATCCATTCAATCGAAAACCAGGATAAGTATTTTATAAATAGTTCTCTTGCTATTGGACAAAACGGATACCTGTATTATGCTGTATCAGGAGGTACGGTTTGGTGGAGTGCTGCGAAGATCATTGCATTAAACCAGGAAGGTCAGATTATGTGGGAAAGTGAGGATACCGATGCCATTGGGATACATTCAGAAATTATGATCGGTGATGATGGCACTGTATATGTTTTAGGCGCACATCGATTATATGCTTTCGACCCATCCAATGGTGCAACCAAATGGATATGGGAAGTACCTACGACGGTACCTAACCCTGATAATCCACAAAGTGACATCTATACCTACGGAGAATTAAATAGTCTGGCATTGGCTGACAATGGTTATATTATGACGCAAACAAGCGGAAGTGGTTCCTATGCCAGGGCTATTTATTGTATTAATCCTGATGGAAACACGGTATACTATAATCTTGGTGCAAGTGGTTGGGGAGCGGAAACAGGTTTGTTTATCGGTAAAAACAATACCTGTTATTATTACTCCAGAGACATAAACTTTGAAGTACCGGGACTAAGTCTTGTTGCGCTTGACGTGCTTTCAGGCAGTGTTAAAT
>JAHHJO010000252.1:0-12791 GCA_018680275.1 Bacteroidia bacterium | reverse complement strand
CTAATCCCAATGTCTTTGCTTGCACTGGCATTGATTATGTTATATCGTTTGTACAAGAATTTCAAATCTGCAGAATATGAAAACGCCTGATGAACTCTATCCACGGTTGTTTGTCGATGTCCAGACTGGACATGTTTTTCCCGATTCAAAAACTTTTGTTGATGCTGTCAATAAAATTCCGGTTGTTCAGATTAACGAAAGATATAATGTTCAAAAAAAAGATCCCTCTTTTGATCTGAAGCAATTTGTGCTGGATCACTTTGAACTGCCCGATCCACAAAACTCTGAATTTAAATCGGACCGAAGCTTACATGCTATTGAACATGTCAACAGCTTATGGCCACACTTGACCAGGCAAGCGGATGATCCTGTCAAAGGAAGCAGCTTACTGGCATTACCTCACCCCTATATCGTACCCGGTGGAAGATTTGGTGAAATATATTACTGGGACAGCTATTTCACCATGTTGGGTTTGAATCAAAGCGGTCGATTTAATATGATCCACAATATGGTTGATAATTTTGCTCATTTGATCAGGACAGTGGGGCATATTCCAAATGGTAATAGGTCATATTTTATCAGCAGATCCCAACCTCCTTTTTTCGCATTAATGGTTGAGTTATTGGCAGATATCGAAGGTCCTGCAGTATTTCAGAAATATAGTGAGGAGCTTATACGAGAACATGAATTCTGGATGAAAGGAATAGAGAATATATCAACCAACTTAAGGGTGGTTCTTCTTGGTTCGGGTACACTCAACAGGTATTGGGACAATGTTGATATCCCCAGGCAGGAATCCTGGATTGAAGATTTGGAACTGGCAAATGAAATGGAGAGTGATGACGAAAATAAGTTATTCAGGGATATCAGGGCTGCCTGTGAATCTGGATGGGATTTCAGTACAAGATGGTTCATGGACAGAAGCAATATGAAGTCTATCTGCTCTTCACAAATTATTCCTGTTGATCTGAATGCGTTATTATTCTGCCTGGAATCTATCCTGGCAAAAAGTTTTGAAGCAGCTTCTGACTCAAGAAGCGAACATTTCCATCATCTTGCAGATAAAAGGAAAGAGCTGATCAATACATTGTTGTGGGATCAGGAACTGGATATCTACCAGGATTATAATTTTGTACACAGATCATTTACAAAGGTACCCTCAGCTGCGATGGCTTATCCATTGTTCGCCAACATGGCCAGTCAGGACCAGGCCATGAGCGTCAGGGATTACATAATGAAGCATTTACTCAGACCAGGTGGGATTGTATGTACCAACAATTATAGTGGCCAACAATGGGATGCACCGAATGGATGGGCGCCTCTTCAGTGGATCGTCGTAAAGGGTTTCATGAACTATGGCTTTGAAAATGAAGCGAGAGAAGTTGCGACAAGATGGGTCAGATTGAATGAAAGCGTCTATGCATCGACAGGGAAATTTGTTGAAAAATATAATGTTGAAGACTTAGAGCTTGAAGCCGGTGGAGGAGAATACCCGGTCCAGGACGGATTTGGCTGGTCTAATGGTGTCTACCTGGCATTGAAGCAGTTTGTTAGTGTTTAGTTTATGAGAAAAAATTAAGAAGCTCTATAAAATGCTGACATTTATAGAGCTTCTTAATACAAGGATATTTTCACTCAAGATTATATTTCCAATCCATCCAGCATATCCCGGATCTCTTTGCCACTTGATGGTCTTGGTGCATCAGCAGAAACGATCTGGCCACTGTCATCCAAAACTATAAACCTTGGAATACCCTTTATAAGGTAAGATTCAATAAATCCCGTATCCCAGCCATTATCGGTGATCAACTGGACACCTTTCAGTTCTTTATCGGCAACCATATCTTTCCACTTCTGCTTGTCTTTAGGCACATCAACAGAAATACTGACAAATTCTACGTTCTTTCCATGATAAGATTTTTCAAGTTCCTTCAGATGAGGAATTTCCGCCTTGCATGGACCACACCAGGTTGCCCATACATCGATATATACATTTTTACCCATGAGATCTTTGAGATCTACTTGCTTGCCAACTATGTTTTCAAAGTTAAAACCCGGGGAAGGATTTCCCTTGGCAAGCGCTTTCATTTGCTCATACTGTTGGTCAAGGTTTGTTTTAACTTCGTCATCAGAAGTCATTGTTTTCATGAGGTCTATTTTTTCTTTCAAAGCCTCGGTTCCAGGAGATATGAATCCGGAAAGTACCTCGACCATCTCTTCAATGATATAGGTACTCTTAATATTTTCCAGTTTACCAAGTGCTTCATCCAGTGATCCTCCCAGGAAATAATTCCTGACCATATCATGATAGGAAGGAATCGTTTTAAAATATTCCTCATTTTCGAAATCAATATCTTCAAACTGCTTATTGTAAGTCGATGTGGCTTTAAAGTCCCTGTTACCTGTAAAGTACCCATGATATGATTCGAAATTTTTTGCAGCTCCCAGGTAATCATAATTTATATTCAACTTTTCCTTTACCAAAAAATCTGCATCGAGATTTTGTTGATTATTTAGTAAATCAATTACCTTGTTTTTATTCGCTTCATTTGTTTTTGCAAAAGTGCTTTCGTCCATAGAATAAAATGAGCGCATATCAGAACTCATTTCTTCTTCCACCAGGTACTTCTTTACCAGGTAATTATTTTCTGTTGAACCGATGCCTGTAAACGTGATACTTTCATCAAACATCTCTGAATCAAGTCCAACTTTTAAATCGAATGCTGGATCAAGATAAATTGTACTTCGTTCTCTTCCATGCTGGAAGGTATAATACCCGGGTTCGATATCAAAGTCACCTTCAAAATATGCAGATGAATCCAAGGTAAATACATGTTCAAAATTATCGGAGCTGATCTTCACTTCATCACCGGCAGGATTTGTAATAGTTCCTTCCATGTGTATGGATGTATCCTCAGCCTGAGGACCAGAACATGCTGAAAAGAACACAAGGAACACAAATGCACTCAAAAGATTTTTCATTTATTAGATTTTATATGTTTAAGATGTGATGATTAATTGGCTTTTGGATGCACGAGTTTCATTTCTTTTATTAAATGTCCGGCACCGGCATATTTATCTATTACAAACAGGATGTACCTGGCATCCACCATAATATTTCTGCAAATGGAAGAGTCATAGTTATAATCACTCATTGTCCCTTCCCAGGCCCTGTCAAAATTCAAACCAATCAGGTTCCCATATGCATCAATGGCCGGACTGCCGGAATTTCCGCCGGTCGTATGATTTGTCGCTATAAAGCATACAGGTAGCTTACCATTTTTGGCTGCATACTGACCATAATCTTTCATTTCATATAATTCGACAAGTCGATCTTCTACATCAAATTCATAGTCACCGGGTTTGAACTTTTCCATAACTCCATCAAGGTAGGTGACAGGATAATATGCTACGGCATCAACTGGTTCATACCCTTGTACCTGACCATAGGTGACCCGCATCGTGCTGTTTGCATCCGGATAGAATCTTTTATCTGGAAAGGTTTCCATTAGTGCAGCCATATACACTCTTTGAATAGAATCTATACTGAATTTTATTTCATTGTAGGGTAATGCCACACCTTCATCGTACAATTTTTTCCAGTTCATTCCCAGGGTAAAGGCCGGATCATTCTTAATGATTTCAACCGCTTCTGCCGGATCCATTTCCAGTACTTTCATAAACCGATCACCGTTTACAAAAATGGTATTTGAATAGAATCTGTTGGCTTTATCCATAAAGTCATCCTTCTTGCCATCTCTGGCAACCACTTTAAGTCCTTTAGGAACAAAGTCAAGATGTACATTCTCAACATACATTTGAGTCAATGCAGCAAATACCTCTTTATCAATTTCAGGGTTATAATTCTTGTAGAAGTTTTCAAGAAAGCTATTTACACGATTTTTATAATTATTAAATCCATCAGCACCAGAGCTTTCATAACTTGACAATAATCTCCTCGCTACATTCAGGATCCGCATGATTTCAATATTCCTGCCTGTCACTTCCGAATAATAATCTCTGACATAAGCGTAGGGAGCTAACTCATCATACAAATCTGCAAACTCATCCAGGATAAATCTGTAGGGACTGTCTTTTGCCTGAGCATTGACAAATTCTTCTTCAAAAGCCATTTTCTTATCTATAGCATGTGTCTTTTTTAAGCCAGTACTTTCTCCTATCCATTTTTTCCAGTAGTTGGCAATCCTTGCAAATTTTGATGCATACTGGATCCTTGTTTTTTCATCCTGGCGCATATACTTGTCAACAATACTCAGGGCTTTTTCTCTGATCGCTATTTTTGCAGGATTGGATACTTCAACAATTTGTTCTACTGCTACAGAAGGCAAATACTCTTGTGTTCTTCCGGGAAACCCAAAGACCATCGTGAAATCACCTGCTTCTACCCCATCCAGTGAAATCGGGAGGAAATGCTTTGGTTGATAAGGCACATTTTCTTCCGAATATTCTGCCGGTAAATTATCTGGTCCGGCATATATCCTGAACAATGAAAAATCACCTGTATGCCTCGGCCATACCCAATTGTCAGTATCTGAACCAAATTTTCCTATGCTCTCTGGTGGCGTTCCAACCAATCTGACATCCTGATATGTCGTAGTCACAAAAGCAAAGTATTGATTTCCATGAAAAAATGGTCTGACACGCACATCCTGGTAATCTTTTAATACCAACTTTTCCTTCCATTCAGAAATATTCTTATCGATCTGAGACTGCCTGTCCTTGAGAGACATTTCATCAGCAACACCACTCAAGGCAGCTTCTGATATATCGATGATCTCATCGATAAAAGTAGCTGTTAATCCTGGGTTGGGTAATTCGGATGCAAGATCTTTTGCCCAGAATCCATTCTTTAACAAATTATTGTCAATAGAACTATGGGACTGTATCTGACCATAACCGCAATGATGATTTGTCAACAAGAGACCATTGCCGGAAATAAGTTCGGAAGTACAGAAACCTCCAAAGTGCACAATCGCATCTTTCAGTGAACCCTGGTTGACACTATAGATATCTTCCGCAGAAATTTTCATTCCCATTTGCTGCATCTCGGCTTCATTCAGGGACTTTAATAAAAGAGGAATCCACATGCCTTCGCCGGCAAATGATATGTTGATAATAAAACTTAAACAGATTGTATAGAGTAGTGATTTTTTCATTGACATTGAAATATTTAATTTTTTAACGAGCGGCAAATTAGAAAAATTTGAGAATTAATGGAGAAATTAGGAAATAATGGACTTGTCTTTCTTTTTTGATCAGAGTGAATTTACGCCATGGACACGAGCACATGGATTACCTATACTTATTATAGCACTTGCAGGATTGATCAGCATTATATATGGCTTGAATGTGAAAGATCGCAAAAGGAAGAAGCAGATTCTATTCTATCTTTCTCTTGTTCCAGCACAAGCAACCTTGTTCAATATTCTATTTCCTTTGATCGAAGGTGATTTCAATATCCATGAAGATCTGCCCTTTCATGTGTGCCGCTTTGCTGCTCTCATTGCACCATTCGTCATATGGAAAGAAAGCAAATTCTGGATGGGTATCCTCTATTTCTGGATCCTGGCAGGTACACTCAATGCCAATATCACTCCGGATGTTCAATATGGATTCCCGCATTGGTCCTATTTTGAATACTGGCTCTTACATTCATTCCTTGTGATACTCCCGTTGTATTATGTCATTGTTCTGAAAATAAAAATTCAATTCCGTGATCTTACCAATGCATTCTGGGGAGCAAATGTGTTTCTGATCTTTACTTTATTAATTAATATATCAATTGGTTCCAATTATATGTACAGCAGGGCAAAACCTCCTGTTCCGTCTTTATTGGATCTTATGGGTCCATGGCCTACATATCTATTAACCGGGCAATTGCTGGCAGGTGTTCTGTTTTTTATTTTGTATTTGCCATTTTACTTCAGGAGGATTCCGCACGGGACAGGAAAGATGCCTTAGTTTATCTAAAGAAAATCTTGCTGGTTAATATATGTGACCCTCCGGCTGATACCCTGATAAAATATATTCCTCTCAACAGAGGTAATTCAAGAATTGCAGTGGGATGATCAAGATGTATAGATTCTGTGAATACTATCGACCCTGAATTGTTGGAAATTACAATATCGATAAACTCTCCAACCAAAAGATCTGAACTTATGGTTATTGATTCTCCCGCAGAGAGCATAGTCGGAAAAATTTCAAGATCCGTGATTTCTATTTCATTGGTTGAAACAACTGTGCACTCAGAAAAGAAGTTGCTGCAATAAAGCCTGTATAAATTACAATCGAGAACAAAGGGGTTCGGAATATCATCCTGGTATGTGGCTATCTTGAAAGTCCGCTCCCACTCAAGGGAATCTACCGGATCTTCTGTATGCCATTGACATAAAACCGGCATCATTGATTCAAAGAAAGTCATGTCTGCCATATTAGCTTCATCCCGGTAGATGGTATAGAAATAAAACATGGCCCTGGCAATATCACCTTTGACTTGCTCCCTGGGTTCAAAATGTGTGGAAGTACTTTCAGAATAGTTATCAATACCATTCAAAGGGATATCATTCATTGATTGGTCCAAGGCAAACCATATTTCTGTCTCCTGATCCGGAATCTCACCAAATGGCTTACTGCCCCTTGTTGAATTGACATCAACACGACTCGGAAACAAGGCATGCATATCTGATGCAGCCGGCGCAAATTCAGCTCCTTTTGATCTAGGATAGCCATGCTCCAGGTTAATATCAGATCCTGTCCCATTTCCAAACAAGTATTGGGAAGGATCTTCATTCGAATCCAGGTATCTTGATAAACCAGTATAAATACAACTTACAGAATCTTTATATAGAAATATCTTACTGTATAAAGTATCCCGTGATTGGCTTAGTGTTAATACGTTTTGGGTTTTATATTCTTCCACCAGGGCCTTTAATAAGTCTTCACCATTTAATTGAGGAAAAACAGGTATGTAATTGTATTGGGCTTTAAGACTGCCGGTAAACAAAATAAATAACAGCAGTGCTCTTATCGCCATCGTGAACCTTTAATCCAGAAATAAGTAAGAATAAATCCGGTGAATGCCCCACCGAGGTGGGCAAAGTTCGCAACACCAGGCTGGAAACCACCGACACCTGAAAATAAATCAAGCAAAACATAGGCCAGCCCTAAGTATTTAGCCTTGATTGGAATTGGGGGAAATAATAACATGAGTTTTACATTCGGAAACAATACTGCAAAGGCAATGACGATTCCCATAACAGCACCTGAAGCTCCCAGTGCTGGAGGAAACTGCCCAATACCCATACTACTATACTGGTAATACTGAATCCCAATATGTGCCAAAAATGCACCTGCACCTGCCAGGAGATAGGTAATTAAAAACTTTTTTGGACCGGCAAACTTTTCTACATAAGGTCCAAGAAAATAGAGTGCCAGCATATTAAAAAACAAATGCCCCATACTTGCGTGCATAAACATATGTGTCACCAACTGGTAGGGCCTGAAATGAGATGATAAGGGGAAATAAAGCTTCATATCCGGAAGCATCGAACCTAGTGGCGTTAAAGTCACAGTTATGAAAATCAACACATTAATAATGATCAGATTCTTAACAACATCTGTAATTGGCAGCATGAAATGAATTATTTTTTAATTAAATTCCTTTTCCAGGTCATTGAGTTCAAACGTCAGAAAACATTTCTTTCCCACTGGACTAGTATAAGGCATTTCGCAAGCAAAAAGTTCATCGATCAAAGTCTTCATTTCCTCCATATCCAGGCTGCGACCTATTTTCATGGCTGCACTGGATGCCATCGACCTGGCAAGATTTTCATTCTTGGAAATATCAAGTTCCCTGTTATCCAGATATTGGTCCATCAGGTTTTCCATGACTCCCTGTAAGTTATTGTCCTGGAATCCGGCCGGGATTCCATGAACCACATATGTGTCTCCTCCAAAAGACTGGATTTCAAAACCCAGGTTATTAAGAGAAGGTATCAGGTCGTTGAAAAGCTCAATTTTATCCCTGGAAATCTGTAGTGATATCGGGAATAATTGCTTCTGAATAAGCTCTTCTCTTTGATTGAGCTTCCTGAGATAACGTTCGTATAAAATCCGTACATGCGCATGATGTTGATTGATCAGGATAAACCCACTCTTGATCTGCACAATAACATATCCGCTGTGGATTTGAATCGGATCTTTTGTTTCATTATCCACAGGGTTAAATGCCGATAACAAATCCCCTGTTGCTGCACTTGGAAGTGTCAGATCTTCATTTTCTTCCGTATCATCATTCAGATCAATTTCTTCAAGTCCATTGTAAAGTGATTGCCAGTTTCGCATCACAGGCGCATTCCTCGTCGTTGATGCTTGTGTATTGCTGAAATGTGAATTGGGTTTCCTGCCTGGAAAATTAAAATCTCCTCTCCCCGTAATTGAGCTGTCCTGATTTTCAAAGTCAAGTCTTGGTGATAGACTGTATCTTCCCAATGCATGTTTCACTGATACTTTCAGATAATTGTATATCAGTCGTTCATCATCAAATTTGATTTCCTGCTTGGAAGGATGAACATTGATATCAATCTTATCAGGATCGATCTCAAGGAATATGACATAGAAAGGATACTGATCATCCGCCAACATCGATTCATAGGCCGTCTTGATCGCATGATTTAGATATGGGCTCTTGATAAACCGGTTGTTCACATACAAATATTGCTCGCCTTTTTGTTTGCGTGCAATTTCAGGATTCCCGACAAATCCCTTGATCTTTATAATGTCAGTATCCTCCTCTACCCTGACAAGTTTGTCTTCATAACTTTTCCTGAAAAGGCTTATCATCCTCTTCTTGAGGCTTCCCCCTGAAAGGTTATACAGTTCATTGTCATTGTGAATGACCCTGAATCGTATTTCCGGGTAAGCCAGGGCAATGTGTTTGAATTCTTCCAGGATATATTTTAACTCTACTGAATCTGTCTTTAGAAATTTTCTTCGGGCAGGAACATTAAAGAAAAGGTTTTTCACTGCGACCGAAGTACCCGGTTCTGCCTGGCAATAACTTTGATTGACGACTTCCGATGACTTGATCTTCAGTAAGGTCGCCATGTCGTTTTCGGATTGCCTTGTTTTCATTTCAACTTCGGCGATAGATGCCATGGAAGCCAGTGCTTCGCCACGGAAGCCCATGGTTTTAATACAGAACAAATCTGAAGCTTCACGTATCTTTGAAGTAGCATGGCGCTCGAAACTCATCCTGGCATCGGTTTCTGACATGCCTTTTCCATTATCAATGACCTGGATAAGAGTTTTACCGGAATTTTTTATGATTAATGTAATTGACGTGCTTTCTGCATCGATAGCATTTTCCATCAACTCCTTAACTACAGAAGCAGGTCTTTGAATAACTTCACCAGCCGCTATTTGGTTGGCGATGGACTCAGGTAATAATCTAATGACGTCACTCATGGTTCAGGCTACGAAGAAATGACAAATTCTAAATAATTTTTCTTCAAGTTTTCAACACTTGTGGATATAAAGTTCTTTGTCAACTCAATGATTCAATAATCCTGACAAATCGTTCAGATTTAATGATCAAATAGGTTATAAAAAAAAGTATAATTATAATATAAACGAGTCTTAAATTGGATTTGTTAACCTGGCTTTCACGATAAGCAGGATCTGCATAGTATTTGTTTCGCAGGCCTGACCTTATTCTTTGCTTGGCCATATCTTCCTTAGACATGGTTTCATTGTGCTGATCCAGTCTGCTTTGCAATTCTTCCTTTGCTTCATCGTAAAATCTCGGGATATAGTCAAACCTTCTGGGCCGGGGCCTTTTTCCGAAACCAAATCCTGCCATAGTTGTTAATTTTCTTTAAGTTATAAATTTACGATCAATGATGCATTTTAGTTGTACATCGTATATATAAAAACTAGATTTGCATAACCTTTGAATTTAATGAGAGCTTAAATGAGCGATTCGATCAAACATGAATGCGGACTTGCTTTTATCCGTCTTCTGAAACCTCTGAGGTACTATTATGAAAAATATGGTACCAGCCTTTACGGCATGCAAAAAATGCAACTGCTTCTTCAAAAACAAAGAAACCGTGGTCAGGATGGTGCAGGGCTGGCAAACATTAAACTGGATATGCCGCCCGGATCAAGGTATATAAGCAGGAAAAGATCCAACACATCCACTTACCTTGAAGACATATTTCAGGGTGTCTATCAATATTATAACGATCTTACGCCCGAACAATTAGCAGACACTAATTACCTGAAAAAGGAGAAACCATATTCTGGTGAAGTAATACTTGGTCATCTCAGGTATGGAACACACGGCATAAATTCAATTGAATCCGTCCATCCATTCCTGAGAATGAATAACTGGATAACAAGAAATATCGTTCTGGCAGGAAACTTCAACCTGACAAACGTCAATGAACTATTTGAAGAACTCATTTCTTTTGGGCAGCATCCCAAGGAAATGTCAGATACAGTGACCGTCATGGAAAAAATCGGTCATTTCCTTGATGACGAAGTTCAAAAATTGTTCAACTGGTTCAAGGCAGAAGGACATTCCAATGAAGAAATCACTGAACTTATCATTGAAAATCTTGATGTAAAACGTATGCTTCAGCGTGCATCGAGAAAATTTGATGGAGGTTATGTCATGGCTGGATTACTCGGACATGGGGATGCTTTTGTGCTCAGGGATCCTAATGGAATAAGACCAGCTTTCTATTATCATGATGATGAAATCGTTGTGATGGCATCAGAAAGGCCGGCAATCCAGACTTGCTTTGGTGCAAGTATCAATGATGTCAGGGAACTTAAACCCGGACATGCATTGATAGTCAAGAAAAGTGGTAAGGTATCAGAAGATCTCATACTTCATCCAAGGGAAAGAAAGGGCTGTTCGTTCGAAAGGATCTATTTTTCAAGAGGCAGCGACAGGGATATTTATCTTGAACGAAAAGAGCTTGGTAAACGACTTGTACCTGCAATACTTACGGAAATCGAATATGACCTGGACAACACAATTTTCTCTTTTATCCCCAATACTGCAGAAACTGCTTTTTATGGATTAATAGAAGGATTGAACGATCACCTTGATGAAATAAAGAAAAAGAGAATTCTTGAACTCGGAGACAAGATAACCCATGATGAAGTCGAATCCATTTTCAGGCTTCGTCCAAGAATTGAAAAACTGGCTGTCAAAGATGCCAAAATGAGAACCTTTATTGCTGATGATAAACATAGAGGCAATATGGTTTCCCATGTTTATGATGTCACCTATGGTATTGTTAATAATGAAGTAGATACCCTTGTACTTATCGATGATTCTATCGTACGAGGTACTACTCTTAGAGACAGCATCATCCAGATTTTGTCGACACTCAAACCTAAAAAGATCATCATTGTATCTTCAGCACCTCAAATCAGGTACCCGGACTGCTACGGTATCGATATGTCCAAAATGAGCAACTTTATTGCATTTAAAGCCCTGGTATCTTTAGTTGAAGAAAGTGGTAAAGAAGAATTGCTGGATCGGACTTATGAAAATTGTAAAAGTCAATTGAATAAAAAAGGTGAGATACTCACGAATCCGGTTAAAGAGCTTTACGATCAATTCGAATATGAACAAATTTCTGACCGAATAGCAGAAATTGTTACACCGCCAAACATCAAACCTGAAATAAAAGTCATCTATCAAACGGTAGAAAGCCTGAGAGAGGCATGCCAGGAAAACAACGGGGATTGGTATTTTTCGGGTGACTACCCTACCCAGGGAGGTATGCGTGTCGTTAATAAAGCTTTTGTAAACTATATTGAAAATATTGACGCCAGAGCATATACCTAGATTATAAAGGTAGACACCTCAGGAATATAATAGACATTTTACCATACTTCAATCATCTTCATGTTCGGAAAAATTAAATTCATCTGCATCCTGCTTATTGTTTTGCTATACTCCTGTAAAACAAAACAAGTTATTTATGAAGCTCCTTTCATCGAGGAAGAAACGCTTGATACCCTTGTAGTTTCTGCACCATCAATTGATCCGGATAAACCTGAAGAATATTTCCTGGACGTCTACAGGGCTTCTGCAAAACGAGAACATGACCTTATCCATACCAAACTTTCTTTATCCTTTGATTGGACTAAGCAATATGTTCATGGTAAAGCAAGTCTGACACTGAAATCTCACTTTTATCCGACTGACAAGCTAGAACTTGACGCCAAAGTCTTCGACATCCATCATGTCAAAATGAATGGACAATCATTATCGTATGATTATGATGGTCGAAAACTTATAATTGATCTTGCTAAGACGTTTACAAGAAATGAAAATTTCACAGTCGACATAGATTATACAGCTAAACCGAATGAAGGACCATCAGGAGGAAGCTTTGCCATCCTTTCTGATAAGGGTTTGTTCTTTATAAACCCTCTCAATGAAAACAAAAACAAACCTCAGCAGATCTGGACACAAGGTGAGACCGAAAACAACTCACGGTGGTTTCCAACGATTGACAAACCAAATGAACGTTGTTCGCAAGAAGTATACCTGACAGTTGAAGAACGTTTTAAAACCTTGTCCAATGGAAAACTTGTGTCATCTGTAAAAAACGGGGATGGTACACGCACAGACTATTGGAAGCAGGACAAACCTCATGCGCCATATCTTTTCATGTTGGGTATTGGTGAATATGCTGTCGTTAAGGATAAATGGAATGATATTCCTCTATACTATTATGTAGAGC
>JAHHJO010000300.1:0-2160 GCA_018680275.1 Bacteroidia bacterium | reverse complement strand
TATCCGGACCAAACAATTCTCCCATATCACAATTCAAATCTATCTGGTATTTCATAATCTAAAAGATAAGACTAAGTGTTTTAATACTCAACAAACTTGTCAGGATCAAAACCAGTACTGCTGCGATATTCTGGACAATTTTGTTTTGATGACTACCAAGTATTTCCTCTTTATTGCATATCCATACCAGGAAAACAGCCACGAAAGGCAACAGAATGGCATTCATGATTTGAGCAAACTTTATGATCAGGATGGGCTTGATTCCACTCATACTTACGATGACGCCCGTCAGCAGGACAATAATCCATATCAACCTGAATATTTTCCCGTCTTCGTTTTCATCGATCCTGAACAATCCTTTGATAGCATAAGCCGCAGCCAATGGTGCTGTAAGCGCCGAACTAAACCCGGCCGCAATCAGCCCAATGCCCATGAGGGATTTGGCATGATTGCCAAATAGCGGTTCCAGTTGCAAGGCCAGGTCTTTAGCAGAAGTCACATTATCAATCTGATCTGCTGATGCTGCTGCAGTAATGATGATGAGCATAGATATTGTACCACCCAGGATAATAGACACATTATTCTCAATCCTGATATCTTTTAAAGAGTCATCCTTGTCGTATTTCTTCGAAATGGTTGAGGCATGTAGAAATAGATTGTAGGGAACCACAGTGGTTCCGATTAATCCCATGATCAATAGGTAATGGCTTTTGAAATGACCAGGTACAAATCCGGAGAAAACAGCTGATAAATCAGGTTGGACAATAATAGCTGTGATCAAAAAACAAAGCGACATTACAATCACCAATCCAATCAGTATCTTTTCGACCCATTTATATTTTCCAAAGAACATCAGGATAAAGGCTAGGATACCCAGAATTAAAGGCCACGCCAGGTGTTCACCCAGCAATAGTTCAAATCCCATAATTCCCCCTGACAGATTTCCTGACTCATAAGCCGCATTCCCAATGAGAATTGCTGATATAACAAGAAAGAAAACGATCCATTTACTTATGCCGGAAGGGAATTGATGATTAAGTGCTTCACCCAATCCTTCCCTGGTCAAGAATCCAAGCCTGGCAGACATTTCCTGTAGTATGATTGTAGCAATAACAGAAAAGAGCATGGCCCACAAAAGGGTATAACCACTTTCAACGCCGGCCATTGTACAGGTTGTCAATGTACCTGGTCCGATAAATGCTGCGGCAACCAGGGTTGACGGCCCAAAATATTTTTTCAGACTGATCATTCTGATTCCAGTTTGCTTTTATAAGCATACAATGCGAATGAAGCTAACCAGTGTTCCCCGCTATAGTCCCCATCCCTGATCTTGTCCAAAGAGAATTGCATATGTTGGTCTGCTATTTTCAAGGCATTTGAGGAAGCACTGTGTTCTATAGGGTAGAGGCACCAGGCCCGAGAAAAATTCAATCCATCAAGATGAACCAGTTTTCCATCAGTACGGTCCAGTATCTTTCCTGGTTCCAATTCGAAATCTGCCTGGCTTGCCCGTGGCAGGAACTCCTGCAACCACCGATCGAATTCAGAGTCATCAAGCACTTTACGCATGATATCCATTTCCTGGAGGCAGGGAGAAAGAAAGTCATATCCACTGGGTTCCCAATGGATGGGGCAGTCGGAATCCGATTGATAGAACCGCAAGGCATTCTCTTTAATTGAAGTTAACAGGGCTGTATCACCTGTTGTTTTTGCATAATCAAAGGCAAAGGATAATCCAAATGCGGTATTACTGTGTTCGCCAACCCGGATAGGGTAGACCAGTTTGGGCAGGTATTCAATATATTGTTGTGAGATATGGTCGGTTAGTGGTTTCAGATTAGCGAACCATTTTTTACCCATTGGGTGGTCCCAGGTGTAAAGTTCTTCAGCCAGTTTGAGTAACCATGCCCAGCCATACGTTCTTTCAAACGATTTGGTATACCGGTTCATGGAGAAGTATGCCAGTTCCTTTTCGATATTTGCCTTTGTCAGATTTTCATCCAGCATATTTATGGCCACTTCAAAGCTGTCCAGATCTGGAAATTGTTTCATCAGGAAAATCAATGACCAGTGACCATGTACTGCAGAATGCCAGTCAAAGCATCCGTAGAAGGCCGGATGATGTTCAACAGGCATACCCAGGTCTTCTTCTTTTGAGAG
>JAHHJO010000477.1:0-2933 GCA_018680275.1 Bacteroidia bacterium | reverse complement strand
ACCAATATATCTAGACATTGACAAGTTGAAATTTTTTACAATATCAACATTCAATATTTAATCACATAACTCCTTAACGCTTTTTCTTATTGCGGATTTTAGTGTCCCGTTGATTTTTAACCTGTTGCTGTTGCTTCATGGCCTCTTCAAGTTTTTCCTGGAAGCGACCTTTCTTTTTAGGTTTGGATTTTTGTTTATTCAATTCTGTCAGGATTTTTTCATCATCAAATACAAATCGCTTGGTAATGACCGTCTGTGCAATATTGAATAGATTACTGAAGAACATATAACAGGTTAATCCTGATGCGTAGGTATTAAAAAAGAAAAGGAAGGTCACAGGCATGAAGTATTGAACATATTTCATGGCCGGGTTGGCTGACATATCCATATGCTTCATATTATAATAGGAATAAATGATTGTTGTTATCGCCCATAAAATGGTAAACAAACTGATATGTGCGCCAAATGCCGGGATCGAAAAGGGTAACCATGTGATCACATCAAATGAAGAAAGGTCTGTAGCCCAGAGAAATGGTTCCTGCCTGAAAGTAATGGATGCCGGGAAAAACCTGAATAAAGCATACCAAATAGGCATCTGGAGAACCATAGGCATACATCCTCCTAATGGTGATACACCATATTCCCGGTATATCTTCATCGTCTCCATTTGTTGTTGCTGTGGCTTTTCCTTGTATTTTACCTTTAAATGAGCAAGCTCCGGCTTTAAGGCGCCCATTTTAGCCTGCGAATGCAGCATTTTATACATCAGTGGGTAAAGCATCATTTTAATGATGAATATCAAAAGAATAATCACAAGACCCTTGCTGGAAACAAACGATGATAACCAGTCAAAAAACGGTCTGATCAAATACCTGTTTATTGTTCCGAATATTGATCTGCCAAAAGGAATGATCTGCTCCAATTCATTATTATAGGCCTTCAGAGGTTTGAATTCATTGGGCCCGATGAAAAAATCAAACTCAATAACTTCATTACCGGCTAATTCCAGTGGAATCTCAAACTCGGACTTGATTAATTTCAAATCCGGATCATCATCTTCCATCATGACAGTTTCAAAGACCCCGTTTTCAAATTTCTTGTTTACAGCAATAAATGAAGTATTAAAAAACTGGTTGACATGTGAAACCCAGTCAAATTTCTTATTCTCAAGTTCCTCCTTGTCATCGCCCCGGCAATTGCAATAGTCCGAACTTTCATTGCTCTCCTTGAAATATACTGTAGAATAATACTTTTCGAAAGTTGTATTCAATTCAATTCTGTCCAGGTAATGGTGCCAGCGTACACGCAGTTTGTTATCATCTCTGTCGAGAAATTGAGAAACACCATTTAAATTTAGTTTATAATCGAGTGAAAATCCTTCCTCGGGCAAGTGATATACCTGTTGAATCGATTTACCATTTCCCAGGTCGGCTTCCATCACTAGTTCATTATCCTTGACCCGGGGTAGGAAATACATATCTGAAGTCGACACCAGGCCATACCTGTCTGTAGGAATCAAATATTCAAACCTGTTTTTCTTGTCTTCCATCAGGGATAGAAGTTCGCGCGATTGCACATGACTGGAATCTTCAGTGACTTTGAAATGATCTTTCAGTATGGCTTCCTTGATTCTTCCGCCTTTGGTATCAAAGACAATCATGATATCTTCATTCTGGAGAACCACGGTATTGGATTCTCCTTCCATCGCTGCTGCAAATGGGCCAAATGATGACTTTAATTGTTCCGTTTGAACGGAATCCAGTTCAACTGCCTCTTCTTTAATAAACTCTTCTTCAGGCGCTTCTATACGACTCTGTTCGAGTTTGATCTGGTTTATGGAATCCTGAATGCGTTGCTGCTTTTCAATCTCCGCCTGGCTGGGAGACGTGATCATATAGTATCCGATCAAGACAACAAACAACAGTAAGACACCTATTCCCTGATTTTTATCCATTATTTGTACTAAGGTTTATGCTCCCGGTATCCCTCCGGGAATTTGCCTGCAAAGGTACAATTTTGCACTATAGTTGTGTCTAAGTCAAAAAGAATTAATGAATTGCTGATAATAATCGACGAACAACCAAAATTTAGTGAAAGAACAAGCACAATAACTGATTTTATGATTTATACTGTGTATTCTTGAAGTCAAATAGCTCAGAGGTATTAAATGGAAATAACTGCAGATATTCGGATTCGACCGGCAGACCTTAATGACAATGATAAAATCAGGGTAAAAATTGCACGAAAGCTAAAATGGTCACCGGGCAAATCATTTTACTTCACATTGGTCAAGAAGTCTATAGATGCCAGGAAGCAGGAAGTTTTTTACTTGTTAAGATACCTGGTTGATACAGAAAAAGAACCCAATCCAACTCATAAAGAAATTGAAATAGGGTACAAGCAATCCGGACAAGGACAAACTGTTGTAATTGTTGGAGCGGGTCCGGCAGGATACTTTGCAGCACTGGAATGTGTAGAACATGGATTGAAACCCATTGTCCTTGAACGAGGGAAAGATGTACGTGAAAGGCGCAGGGACTTAAGAGCCATACAGCAATTCAGTGAAGTTAATCCGGATAGTAATTATTGTTTTGGAGAAGGAGGAGCTGGTACATATTCTGATGGAAAACTTTATACACGTTCCAAAAAAAGAGGCAGCTACATCAAGGTACTAAAAATACTTGTTGATCATGGAGCCAAAAGTGATATTCTGATCGATGCACATCCCCATATCGGGTCCAATAAACTCCCTCATATCATAAGTTCCATACGAGCGACGATTGAAAAATATGGGGGAGAAGTAAGATTCGGAACTAAGGTTACAGACTTTGTTTTCAATGAAAAAAAGTGCGAGGCCGTGATTGTTAATGATCAGGATGAAGTTAAAGGAGATCATTTTATCCTTGCTACCGGCCATTCAGCCAGGGATATTT
>JAHHJO010000426.1:0-4351 GCA_018680275.1 Bacteroidia bacterium | reverse complement strand
ACACGCCATACATTGTTGGATCCGCTTAATGCATTATAGGATTTGTTTGCAAGGTAGACTTCAAGACCTGATAGTTCAAGACTGCTTATAAAAGCATAGTTGGACCTGTATGGGCCATTGTCACTTTGGAAATAATATGTAAGATCTTTAAAGATCAAACCGGAAAAGAATACCGTTTCAAATCTTCTTTGTTGCAAAGGGTTTGAGTCCAGGATGATCTGGAAAGCCGGTCTGACTGTATACTCTGTCAGGTTAAATCCGATCTGGTTAAAGACAAGCCGGTGCTTTTTGGTAGGCCTGAAATCATATCCATAACTTGTATTAAAAGATGAGATTTTATAGTTATCCAGGATGTCGAGAAAATTATAACCAAGGCTAATGGTTGTCTTGCCTTCTTCATTCAGGACTCTCATGGATTTATCATTGATCACTCCAATCTTGTTCATCAGAAGGACAAGGTTCAATGGTTTGGTTACTTTAGGGATATCCAGAGAATTGTTTATCCCGAGTGACAATGTATTTGTCTGGATAGGCGTTCCAGCTTTGAATTCCACCCCGGTTTCAACACTTAATTTATATCTTTCTGAACCACCGAGGGCGTTCCTGTTGGTCAGGCCGGTACCTACAGCAAACCCTATAAGGTTATTATCTACACGTGAAATATTCGAAAAGAAAATATCTGTTCCAAGGTCAAATATCCATTTGTTGTTTTGAGGTGTAAGGAAGATGGTGTAATCTATTAAGGTATCTGAAAGTGGGTTTACCTGCTGGTTGATTTTGACAAAGCGATAACTGTCCAGGCTGAATAATTTTCGAATTGTTTTCCTGTAATCTTCAGCCCTGAAAATGGCATTATTGAGGAGGAATATCTTTTGATTTATAATCGAAGGCCTGACTATGAAATCTTTGGATTCTTTGAAATATTCACTGCCGAACAGCGTTTCCGAGCTGACATTTTCCTCCTTTTGAAACTGGTGATAGTCTGTATATATTTTTAATTCGCCGACCTTGAATTTTTTATGAGCCTGGTTGTCCTGGTATGGAAGTATTTCAAAGAATATGTCAATGCCGTTTAATAACTCGGTACTGACCCCTTTGATGTCAATATAATTCAAATTAAAATCAGCATAACCAAGGTTTTGAAGTTCACTCGTGATCCTTTGAGCTTCAAGGTCAAAATTAAACGCATCGATCGGATCTCCTTTCTTTAAAAGGCTTTCTTTAGATATGTCATTTATGATATTCACCAGTGAGCTGTCTTTGGACAGATAGCGAATACTGTTGATTGTGTACTGGGTTCCTGGATTTACCTTATAGGTGACACTTGCCAGTTTGCCATTGGCTTTTACCTCGGATTCAACCTGGGCGTTGTAGAATCCTTTCTTGTTCCTAAGGTAGTTTTGCATACCTGCCCTGGTTTGTTCTTTCAGGTTCTCTTTCAGGATGGATGGCTCTTCACCCAATGAGTTTCTACGCCATTTCTTCAACCATGTCGTATCGCCTGGTTCCTGGTTTCTATACCAGTACCATTCTCGGGGGACAAACAGGAAGTTAGTGTTTGGAACCTGTTTATAGAACTGCTGCAATTCAGATTTCAGTTCACTGACATTTGTTTTTTTATCCGCAGAAATAATTTTGGTATCCAACCTGTTAAGAAGGAGTTCATCGTCTTTTAGGAATTTTGTAGTATTACATGATGGCAGCACCAAAATTGCTGTAAAAACCAGGATGATGATCTTTGGAAGTAAATAGGTAGACAGAATATTCTTATCAGAATTTTTCAAACGATGCTCACTAATCAATTAAAGAAAAATATAAAATCACTTCACCAGCTTAAATTCAGGCAAAAGTATAACAAATTCATTGCGGAAGGCCCAAAAATATGCGAGGAATATTTGGTCAATGGAAAATATGAAATTGAACAAATATTCTGCAACCAGAATTGGTATGAAAAAAATACGATGCTGGTTACACCATTCCCGGGAAAGACTATTATCTGTAAAGATAAAGATCTTAATAATATTTCATCTCTGAAACATGCTAACAAAATTTTAATAGTCTGCAATATGCCGTCAAGTCAGCTCAAAGATTCAGTGGATCTCGGTGAATCCTGGGCTTTATATCTTGATGATATCAGGGATCCAGGGAATATGGGGACTATAATCCGGATTGCGGATTGGTTTGGAGTCAGGCATCTGATCAGCAGTACTGAGTGCGTAGACTATAACAATCCCAAAGTCGTTCAGGCATCCATGGGAAGTCACAACAGGGTAGAGCTTTTGGTATCTGATTTTGATCCTTTATTGGAAGTATTTGAAAATACCTATGGACTTGTGTTAGATGGCGAGGACATCAGGATTAATGAAAAAATATCCAATGGCTTACTTATAATCGGAAATGAAGCAAGGGGTATCAGTCCCGGGATTGCCGAAAAATTAAAATATAAAGTCAGGATTGAAGGCAAAGGCGGCGCAGAATCATTAAATGCAGCAGTGGCATGCGGAATAGCATGCCACCAGTTGCTGATTTAATTTATATGATCTTTTTAATCTCTTCTTCCAGATTGTTCCTTGGGTTGAGCGCTGCAATATTTCCATCCCTGTCGATAAGGAAAGTTGTAGGAATACTTCTTACTCCATATGTAGCAGCACCTGAAGAATCCCATTTTTTGAGATCGCTCACATGCCAATCCCATTCAAGTTTATCCTTTGCAATGGCATCTAACCATCTTTGTTTCTGTTTTTTCATTTGCTCATCAAGTTGAGCTTCGGGAAACCTGCTTTTGGTTCGTGCATCCAGTCCATCAAGTGAGACACTGAATACGGTAAACCCCTGTTCTTTGTATTTATGATAGGTTTCAACGACATGGGGGTTGGCTCTTCGGCATGGACCGCACCATGAAGCCCAGAAATCGAGTAAGACAATACTGCCTTTCAGATCAGACAGCTTCCTCGTTTTTCCATCCACATCAGGTAAAACAATATCAGGAGCTGGTTGACCTAACTGCACTGCATACTTGGATTGCTGCATTTTGTATTGCTTCTCCATCTGGAGTGCAAACTTCCCGTATTGATCGGTGATTTCCTGCCCGGGATAGGCTGTCTTTAGTTTGCCTGATATTGCATTATAGAGAGCATGGTTAGCCGGATTAGCAGGTGCTGTTGAAAGGGACATAGTCATTGCAAGCAAAGGATCTATATCACTTTTCATAAAAGCATCTAAAGACTGCTTGTTTTCAGTTTGTTTAATTAAGCCTGCAATCTTCTGCCTGTATGTTTCGGACAGCTCACTACCATTAATCTCATAATTATAGGTCTGAAAATTATTAATATCTCCATTGATATTGATGTTTTTTTCGTCGCCACGCAGGATCATGTCTACACTTTTGGCACCTATCCTGACACGGTAGATACCAGTCTTTAATCCATCCGGATAATTAAATGAAAATTTACCGTTAGAACCTACTGGTGTATTACCGATTGGCTGGATGGCATTATCCAGGCTTTTATAATCTAAATAAGCTGTTAAATCCTTTGCATTCTGAACTGTTCCATCAATCGTAAGTCCTGAAGCAGGTGAACTGCAGTTGGACATGATGAAAACGCTCATCAAAAGGAAAACAAAGTATTTGAATTTCATATTACAAATTTTAGTTTTCAAAATATTTATGAATTGCATTATTGTATTTTTCTTTCCATTCCTTAATATCTCCCCAGGTATCTTTATCAATCCGAATTTCTCCTTTTGTAACGACCCCAAGAACATTTGAGTTTACAGAATCACCAATTATTTCTTCCATCTTCGAAAGTTTGTTGGCATCTAAAGAGATAATGATACGTCCCTGTGCCTCTCCAAACAATAAGGCATCCTTTCGGATTTGTTCCTTGCACCTGATGTCAAATCCCAGGTCATTCTTAAAGCCAGACTCAAGTAAACATGTCCATAACCCGCCTTCGCTGACATCATGTGCTGAATTACAAACACCAGCCTTAATAAGCTCCCTTATTTTATCATGCAATGTTTCTTCTTCATCGAGATTAAAATAAGGAACCGGAGACATCTCGGTTCCGTGAAAATGTCTTAAATACTGGGATTGACCGATGTCTTCTCGATGGGCGCCAAGCATGACGATAACATCATCTTCCTTTTTGAAGGATAGAGACATGAAATCATCCATAGAATCCATAATGCCGAGCATACCGATCGTCGGTGTAGGGTAGACCGGGACATTTCCTTCGGGATGAACAGTCTGATTGTAGAAGCTGACATTGCCTCCTGTTACAGGTGTATCATATTTTTTGCACGCATCACCCATTCCTTTTATGGCATTGACAAATTGCCAGTAAACACC
>JAHHJO010000574.1:0-9903 GCA_018680275.1 Bacteroidia bacterium | reverse complement strand
TAGAAATAATTCTGTCCATCGGCAACTGTAATCGGACTGCCTGATGCATATTGCCAGTTTGCTGAGAATTCAATATTCTCACCCAGTTTATGCAGGATTCCGATATCAAAGACATGTCTGCGATCATATCTGTATCTGAAGGTTTCTCCATTATTTATCCCGGGGAAAGTCCTGTCACTCCATGATAAGGTATATGATGTCTTGATTGCTGTATTTCCAATTCTCTGGTCATGGCTAAACTCAAATCCGTAAGCTGTACCGTCTCCGATAGGTATTAAAGACTCCCAGTTAGATGTTGTTGATATATCAACAAGACCGCTGTCACCATATCTTGTAAGGTTTGAAAAATCCTTGTAAAAGGTTTCAAAACCGATCATTCCGAATTTTTGAGATTTAAAGAAATTTCCTGCTGAAAAAATCCATGAGACCTCTGGTTCAATAATATCTGTAGAAGGCAACCAGACATCAACCGGAATTCCCAGGCCGGAATTCGTCAGATTATGTAAGTATTGCCCCATTCTTCCTGCTGAAAATTTAAAGGTATATTTTTTTGATCCTGTATTAAATAATAACCTGGGTTGTACGATATGGTAGGTTTTTCCTGTTTTTACCATTAAATGGTTGTAACCAATATTTAAATGGCTGTATTCTCCTAACCTGATATTATCTTCGATATAGAATTCGTATTCATCACCTTCTATCGTTTCTTCATCCAATAGAGATTTCAACTGGTTCTGCGTTATGAGCTCCTCGCCTTCGGTCAATTGATCAAAGTTATCTACGAGTAACAAACCCGGATTAAACTGATGTTTTACAATACCACCTCCAATTTTAATTTTATGTGAAGATCCAGGTATTATGTCCATATCCAGTTTCACACCCCTGTCCTCAATAGAAGACTGATAATATCCAGCTTCATAAAAGTTATCTATTTGTTGACCGGATTCCAGGATATTAACCCTGTCATGATCAAAAGATCCGAAATTATACTTGGAGTAGTAAGCAGAAATATTCAGAAATGACTTTTGTGATAATTGTAAGTTCCATCGCAATGAAGCCAGATTGTTTCTTGATTCCCAGAATGTTTCATCAAGGTTCTCCAGGTCCTTTTCATCATTGACTTCAGAGGTGATGTTATTGAAGTTATCACTGCCAGTATAATAACTGAGATATATTTTGGATCTGGGTCCAAGAGAAAAGTTTAATTTACCATTGAAGTCAAGAAAGTATATATCGCTATTGCCTGTTTTTCCTTCACGCTCATTAAGATATTCTGTCAGAGATTTGATCCATGGGTCGACGAAGGTCCTTCTGAAAGATATCAGGTAGGATGCTTTATCTTTTACAATTGGTCCTTCAAGAGAAGCTTTTACAGCCAGGATACCTACAGAAACATCACCTGCCATTTTCTGATTATTACCTTCTCTTGTCCTGATATCCAGCACCGATGATAATCTGCCCGAATAATGAGAAGGAAAAGCCCCTTTATACAGCTTTGCACTCTTTATTACGTTGGAGTTAAAAATACTAAATAGTCCAAAAGCGTGATTGGCATTATAGACTGGAATACCGTCAAACAGGATCAAATTCTGGTTTGTCGCCCCTCCTCTTACACTCATGCCTCCAAAGCCATCCGCACCGCTGGTTACACCAGGTAAGGTATAAGTATACCTGATAATATCTGCTTCGCCGCCAAGGGGTAAACCCGCAGAGATTCTGTCAATTGGCAGTATATCTACAGAAGCTACTTCAGGAAATTCAATGACTGGATCATACCTTTTGGCTTTGATTACAACTTCATTCAGGCGGTTTGATGGTAACATTTTGATATCAACGACTGTGTCTTTTGCAAGGTCGAATTCCTGAATACCCAGATCATATCCGAGATAAGAAAAATAGACGCGTTTAATCCCTTTATCGATGGTGAAACTGTAAAAACCATATTCATTAGTTGTCGTCCCTGCGGATTTATCGTAGAGATATATATTGGCGTTTACGAGTGGTTCTCCCGACTCCTCATCTTTCAGGTAACCTGAAATCGTGATTTTGTCCCTGCTTGATGTATAAGGATCTTTCTTGATAACAATCTGGTTACCGACAATCTTATATTTCAAGCCATGGGGATTAATGATATAATCTATGATTTTTCCCAGCTTTTCGTTCCTGACCGCCAGGCTAATCAATGAATCCCCAGGAATGATTTCTTCCTGAAATGCGATGGTCACCCGTGATATGTCTCCAAGTTGATAAAGCACCTCCCGGAGGGGTAAATCTTCGGCAGAATAGTCAATCGTTATCTCATCCGGTATAAGATATTGTGCCTGTATCTTCTGTGTGCATACAAACAGCAAAGCAAACAATACAAAACGGTGAAGTATTGACATAAAATTCGTGTAGCTACACAAATTTAGGCAATTAGTTTATATAGTTTATGAGTTTGCAAGGACTTAGCAAAAGCTTCATCGTCAGGAAAGAGTCTATTGGTCGATTGGTTTGCAAGTTCAATGAGTGTAGAAGTATTTGAGTGGATTGAGTTCAGGAGTTTATTGAAGATAAAATATCTTACTCATAAACTAAACAATATACAGTCTAATAGAAGGATAAACAGTTTGACTGAATCAACTTAATAAATTGTAACTGCTGAATGATTAATCAGCGTTTATTTCGGATATCTCAATTGTTTTAAGTCCTTTTCTAACGATTTTCATATCGATTGAGGCCTGGAGAAGTTCCAGACATTCATTAAGGCTTCCCGGCTTGAGATTAAAGGCTGTGAAATGTCCTTCTACCGGAGAATTGTCCGTCACGTTTATATCTACCCCGTAAAACCTTTCAATGATTGTAAAGACATCTGTAAGTGGTGTATTATCGAATGCGAGTACACCTTTATGCCATGCAAAAGGACTAAGCGAAGGACTTTCCGTGATAATAACTTTACCGGACTGTTCATCAAGAATTATTCTTTGACCAGATGTTGCGGTAACCAGCTTTTCATTGCTTTGGAAGGCCAGTTCCCCGGATTCTACATCTATAATTGTCTTGTTATCGCTATCGAAATTCTGGATATTGAAGCTTGCCTTGTGGGCAGCGAGAATTGATCCGTTATCCAGGCCAAGACTTAATGGAATACCGCTGAAAAGGTTATTCAGACTGAAATAAGCCTGACCTTTCAGTTTCCTGGCCAACATATTGTCTCTCAACGGTTGTGAATCCAGACTTTTGAGGCTATTCAACTTAATTGGTGATCCAGCCTCTGAATTATTAGAGTTTAATGAGTTCTTGAGGTTTTTAATGCTTGATTCCGGTGATAATGTCACATTGGCACTTTCATTCAGATCCAGCGTCATGGCGTGCATGTTGTTATTAGTTACAACGCCCTTATTGAATTGGTTATAAATAAACAAGGCCATCAGACTAAGCAGAATAATCAGTATTGCACTTAATAGATACTTGTTGATCTTGATTGTGCCTTTCGGATCAGAATGATATTCTTCAGGAATATCATATTTTTCAACGAAACTATCATAAGCTGCATCAGCATTGAATACAATAGATTCTTTATAACTTGAACTCTGATTCCATACTGATTTAAACTCCTCAAGCAAATTGGCATTGTCTTTGCTTTTAGATAACCAGTTGTTTAAATCTTTTAGTTCAGCGGCGTTAAGTTCACTACTTAATTTCTTGCTGATTAACGATATGTATAAGTCTTTATTCACGATTCTATACACTATAGACATTAAAATACCTCTCTACCCCTATCCTGTTTCCTCATTTTTTAAAAAATCTTCATATTTGGAATACTGGGCCCTTAAAATTCTCAGTGCTTTAGACATTTGATTCTCGACAGTTTTTACGGAAATGTCCATTCTTTCGGCGACTTCTTTGTATGAAAGTTGCTCAAATCTGTTCAGAACAAACACTAATCTACACTTTTCAGGTAAGGTATCAATGATATCATTAATGAAATTTTCCAGTTCACCATACTCAAGCTGGTCATGTGAAGAGTGCGATTCATCCCGAATTTCCAGATTCATTTCATCAGTATCAACAAAATCTCTTGAAGATTTTACTTTGTTGAGAGCACGATTATATACTGATCGCTTAAGGTAGCCAATCAAAGACTGGATCTTCACGTTATCTTTTTTTCTGAACAGTTCAAAAAATACTTCCTGAACGATATCTTCTGCAAGGCTGGCTTCCTTAGTGATACGTACAGCTGTCTGACACAATACCGGGTAGTATTGTTTGAATACCAATTCGAAGCCGCGAGTATTGTCTTCGTAGAATAAATCCACCAACTCTTGATCCGTATAATTCACCTGGATGTCAGATTAATTTTATAAATAGCCAAAATTTGAACAAAATTCGAAATTTGGCGTAATTGAAGTATCTTAATTTAAATTTTAACTAAAATACATGAAAAAATCAGCACCCCTAATTCTATTAATATTTGCTCTGGTATTAGGATGTAAAGAAGAAGCAAAGGTCACAAAGGAAGTTGAAAAAACTTCAGATTCTGATAAAAAATATACTTTAAGTGCATTCTCACCTTCACAATCTTACCCGGATGCAAAGATATCCAACATGACTTATGAAAATGGCAAATTTTCATTTGATGTAGACGGTGAAGAATATCAACTGGGTCAACAAACTCCCGATGCCGATTCGAAAATGTGTGCCAATTCAGGAAAAGGACAACATATACATCTAATCGTTGACAATGGCCCCTACGCTGCAAAATATGAATCATCTTTCGAACATGATATCCCGGATGGCACGCATACGATACTGGCTTTCCTGAGTCGGTCATACCACGAAAGTATTAAAACTGCTGAAGCGAATATCCTCAAAATCGTAGATGTAAAAGATGGTAATATTATTGACTCCAGGGATATAAGTTCCCCTATTCTCTCTTACAGCCGCCCAAAAGGGACATACGTCGGTAAGGATACGGAGAAAGTGATGCTTGACTTTTATCTTTCAAATGTAGAACTAAAAGAAGGTTATACTGTCGAAGCAAAGATCAATGACCAGGTTCTTGATATCAATACCTGGCAACCTTATTATATAGAAGGTATGCCTATGGGGGAAAATACAATTACATTGACATTGATGAAAGATGGTGTCGCTGCAGATGTCCCGATGAATCCTGTCAGCCGAACCTTTACATTAAAAGCAGATCCTACTCCAGAAAAATAAAGTTTTACGGAAACTGTTTTTTATTGGAAGTAGTTTTATTTTTGCATTCTTTACCTGACGAATCCACTTCGTGGCTTATCAGGAGTTAGAATAAATGGTGGTTGTAGCTCAGTTGGTTAGAGCGCCGGATTGTGGTTCCGGAGGTCGCCGGTTCGAGACCGGTCTTCCACCCTTGTAAAGCCCTCATTGAGGGCTTTTTCTTTATGAAGTACTGGGTATACATATTAATTTCAAAATCGTCTGGAAGATTTTACATTGGACAGACTTCTAACCTGGATTCTAGGTTAAATTACCATAATTCAAATCGTGTTAAATCTACAAAAAATAGAGGGCCTTGGTCTTTCTTATTTACCATCCAAGTTGATTCACTAAAAGCTGCCTTAACTTTAGAAAGGAAACTAAAGAACCTGAAAAGTAGAAAAAGATTGATTAATTGGGTACGTAATCACATTGATGATCGTGGCTCAGTTGGCCCCGAATTTTACCAAATCTTCGATTTGGACTAAAATTCGAGGGTCCTCGAAAGGAAGCAAAATCACAGATTTTGACCCTTTCGGGATTAGAGCGCCGGATTGTGGTTCCGGAGGTCGCCGGTTCGAGACCGGTCTTCCACCCTACTGACGCTCCCTTCGGTCGGTCAGCATGGCCGATCCGAATGGGTTTAGCGGAAGTAGTGCTGACTGAGCAACGCGAACGTCAGTACTATACAATCATTATTAAAGTCTAATAAGAAAATACTGACGCTCCCTTCGGTCGGTCAGCATGGTCGATCCGAATGGGTTTAGCGGATGTAGTGCTGACTGAGCAACGCGAACGTCAGTACTAAACAATCATTATGAACTTCCACGTATACATCCTTTATTCCTTTTCTCGTAATTTATTCTACGTTGGTTCAACTAAGAATATTCATCAAAGAATCTACAATCATAATCATTCTCTTAAAGGGTTTACTTTCCCTGGCAAACCCTGGCAACTCATTTGGTCCACTCTGAAATCATCCAGACAGGAAGCTGAAATATTGGAAAAGAAACTAAAAAATATTTCTCGCTTAAAGAAAATTTCCTTTATGAGAAAATATCCAGAAGGGATTCACAATAATGAGACGCTCCATGAAATTATTGAAATCTAATAATTAGATACTGACACTCACTTCGTTCGGTCAACATTGTGGCCGAAGGAAGTGTAAGTGGAAGGAGTGCTGACCAAATTTCAAACAAAGTGAAAAAATTTGTGTCAGTACAATTGCTATCCCCTCCTGCATTTCTGAAAAAACATTTCAAGTGAATAGTATGATTTTCTATTAAGCCTTGTTATTTATTTATATTATTAAACAAATCTGAAACTACATGTAAAAGCCAAATCATATTCTAATTTCATTATAATTCTTCTTTTTCTTTATTAATTATCCAGTTATAGCTCAGAGAGTAAGCCAGATTAATAATAATAATTTTCAATACTTAGATCAAAAATATAAGTATCAGAATATGGGCCATATTTTTAGTCAGAATCTTGAAGCCAATAATTATTACATTAAAGCGAATAGCCATTTAAAGACTGCTAAAACTTTAGGAATTGTATCCCTATCCAGCCTTGGCTTGGGAATTATTCTTATGGCGTCTGATGATTGCAATTTTTTTTTAGATGATTGTGGAGCTGCGATTGCAGGGGCCATGATTACCATTTTCGTTTTTCCGGCCGCCGGTATAACAGGGCTCATCTTCAAGGGGTCAGGTATAAGAAATAAGAAAGAATCAATTAATCTCTTTAATCAAGGACATGCTGCAATATATCCTAATGATAATCCAATTGAGCTTAGTTTAGTTTTAAATAATGGAATAGGTATTCTGGTAAAGTTTTAAACTTCCAAGGATTAATTAAACCAATTGATGAATTTCTATTAACCTCGAAATACCTTTTAGCTTTTGCTCTCCTCTATTTATACTGGTAATATAATTGTCAGGCAAATGATTTATTAATTCCTGAGACACCAGAAATTCACTTTCAAGTTTTTTATTTAATTGTTCAATTCTAGATGCGATAATTACATTACTTCCAGAAAGGAGGTAAAACTTCCTGAGCTCATTACCTACTTCACCAGCTATAACTTTGCCTGTATGAAGTCCAATACCAAGTTTGATAAAAGGAATTTCACCGCTATCATGCAATTTCTTTATTCTATCCAATATTTGAAACCCTGCCTTTACAGCGTTTTTAGGATGTGTTTTGTTTTCATTGGGAGCACCAAAAACTGCCATAATCCCATCTCCGAGTGCCTGAAGGACAATTCCATTATTATCTTTAATAATATCAATGAATTCACAGAATACCGCATTTTGGAAATTTCCAACTTCACGGGGTGCTCTGGAATCCGCAAAAGATGTAAAATCTCTGATATCAACGAACATAACAGTTGACAAATAAAAGCGACTATTTGCTTTGTCTTTATTATCATCTATTAATTCAACAGCCACTTCCTTCGAAACATGTTGACCTAATAAAGCCTGAATTCTATTAGCCAGCATATCAGACCTTAGTTTTTCTTTTTTGATGGTTTGAACAAACCATGTAGCAGCAAAAAAGACTACTGTCAATGATACTCCGATGTTCATGATATAAAACATAATTTTCACAGGATCCGAAACTGTCAATATCTGACCCAACAAAGCTGGTTCAAACCATGCAGAGATAAATACGATAATAACAAACATTATCATCCACCCAATAGCTTCTTTTAAAGAAAGAAAAATCAAAGCCCCAAGCGGGCCTAAAAAGCTCCAACAAATGACCAATCCAGAATACTCCATACTGCCTATACTCCATTGAATCAATGCAGAAATCCATGTAATACAAGCCAACTGGGTAAAGATCAGGACTTTATGGTTCCTAATGTAATGGGATACTATTGCTGCTGCTCCAACTATCACCACAAATAGGAGGGGAAGTACCATTGTAAGGCCTATACCGTAAACAAAGTAATACATGGTACTCCAAACCATTCCACATAGACAACAACTCAAGGAGATTAGCAATATCAGTACTTTGTTAAATGTAATTTCCTTAGAATCAGCGGGATGTGCAGCAAAAGAAGATAATGTAGCAATTGGAAATTTCATTTCAATTTAAAATTACATTTTTTACAAGAAATCGAATTAGAATAAAAAAAACCTGAAATTAGTCTCGAACCACTTGCTCCTGTGCTTTTATTTATATCCTCTCTTTCTTCATATACTACATCTTCAGCTTTATTAATTTTACATTCAAATCTTAATGATGAAAAAAGCACTAATAACAATCATGGTTTTCATTCCTCTTTTTGCATTTACTCAAACCCATGCCTACGATATCAGCTCATTTATGGATGAAGGCACAAAGGCACCGAATACCCATCACATTGGTGATGCCTGGCTTAACTTTTTAGTGGAAGGAGATGAAGACTTCGAATACAATATTACACAAGCAACTTTTAGCCCTAACTCAACATTGGATTGGCATAAGCATACGACTGCTCAGGTTCTTATTGTCGTGGAAGGTGTAGGTTATTATCAGGAAAGAGGCAAGGAACCTGTTTTAATAAATAAAGGTGATGTTATTAAATGTCCAAAAGACACGGAACATTGGCATACCTCATCTGTAGATAGGAAAGTTTCGTATATCGCCATCTACGGAAGCGCACCTACTGTATGGACAGAAAAGCTAACTAGAGAATATTATAATAGCGTAGCTCAAAAGCTAAAAAGCAATTAAGGATAGACAATTATCGAATAATTCCAAGTAGGCCAAAATCAAGATAGATGGTTCTGAAATAGTCCCACTTTCAAGCTTTTAAGCTCTTTTACCGGGATCGGTTTTATAAACGCAAGGAATTTGTTCGGCATTTGCCCGGGAATGCCTTATATCTTTACAAACTTTTACATCATTTTACAATTATTACTTTACCCTATCCTATGATCTGCCTTACCTTGAAATCAATAAAAAACTTATATCATGAAACGTATCGTCGTTACGTATAGCACCTTGACTTCAATGCTTGCATTTATGATGATTGCTTGCAGCCTGTCATGCAATGCCCAAACTGACATAAAAGCATCCATAGCGAGTATTTCCACACCCATGCCAGATTCATCAGAGGAAGATAAACCACGAGAGAATCTCGATTATATGGTCGACACATGGTCCAGTGCTGTAACCAGAGATGAGGTGAAGAAAATAACTTCAATCATGGATTTTTGGAGTGGTGATTACCTGACGAAGTATAAGCGTGATTCATTCAGGGAAATATGGGTGGTTAATTTGAAAGATTATCCTGATTGGGATCTTGATGTTGATAAAATCGATCCAATATATAAAGCTAAAAGTCCAACAATAGAATTTACCCAGGAACAACTGGACCTTGTTGCAAAGGCTGAATACTCAGATCATCTCCGTTTTTCCGCCATTTTCAACAGGACCACGGTTGAGACTGGAAAAATGGAAGAGAATGTATTAATCAGCCAAAGTATGTCCTTGGTCCCTGATGTTCAAGCAAGCTACAAAGGAGGATTTGATGCATTATTGAACTATCTCAAAAAGGCCAGCAAAGATCATGTAAAACACGTAAAACGCGATAATGTAGGAAGATGCAGAATCTTCTTTACAGTCACAGAAAAGGGTTTTGTACGCGATGCCAAAATGATTGAATCTTCTAACTACTTGGATGTAGAC
>JAHHJO010000152.1:0-13582 GCA_018680275.1 Bacteroidia bacterium | reverse complement strand
GTTTTGTTGACTCTGCTCCTTTGCTGGAAAGGGATTGGGCAAAGAGATCTGGTCTCGGCTGGATTGGCAAGAATACTCTTCTGATCAGTCCTCAAAAAGGATCTTACTTTTTTCTGGCAGAGATGTTAGTTGATTTTGAACTGGAATATGATGAACCAATCAAGGATTATTGTGGTACTTGTACGCGCTGTATAGATGCCTGTCCCACTGATGCTATATTGGATGAAGGATATGTGATGGATGGCAGTAAATGTATCAGCTATCTTACTATAGAACTAAAAGAAGATATCCCTGAAGAGTTCAAGGGGAAAATGGAGAACTATATATTTGGATGTGATATCTGCCAGGATGTTTGTCCATGGAACAGGTTTTCAAAAGAGCATAATGAAGAAGAATTCAGGGGGCATCCGGATTTCTATAAGTTAAGCAATGATGATTTTCAAAATATGGATGAGGATCAGTTTAATAAACTGTTTGGAAATTCTGCAGTTAAAAGAACAGGATTTACAAGATTGAAAAATAACATCAAGTTTTTAAATAAGGATTAGTTGACCACAGAAGATTATAAAAAATTAGCATCGAAAATCCCGAAGGAACCCGGGGTATACAGATTCATTGATGCCAATGATATTATAATCTATGTAGGTAAGGCAAAAAACCTAAAGAACCGCCTGTCATCTTACTTTGGTGAAAAAAAACACCAGCAATACAAGACTAAAACACTCGTAAAAAATGCTGTTCGATTTGAGTATACTGTTGTGGAAACGGAACAGGATGCGCTTTTACTTGAAAATACACTGATCAAGAAACTGCAACCCAGGTATAATGTCATGCTGAAAGACGGCAAGACTTATGTGTATATCGTCGTAAAGAAAGAACGATTTCCCAGGGTAATATTTACGCGCAAGGTAATCAGGGACGGATCTTATTATTTTGGTCCATATACATCAAAATACCAGGCTAATATCCTGCTAGAGATTATAAAGAAATTATTCCAGTTAAGAACTTGTAATCTGAATCTTTCAGAGGAAAATATTGAAAAAGGCAAATTCAAGGTTTGCCTGGAATATCATATAAAAAATTGTCTTGGTCCATGTGTAGGATTAGAGAGTGCCGAGGAGTATGATCAAAAAATCATACAGGTCAGAAATATTCTCAAAGGGCATATAAAACCTGTGAAGGATTATATCAAATCAAGAATAGAGCATTATGCTTCGAATCTTGAATTTGAAATGGCACATGAATTCAAGGAAAAATTACAGACGCTTGAAAATTACCAGTCTAAGTCCACTGTGGTGAATACAACCATCAAAGATGCTGATGTATTCAATATCAAGTCTGATGAAACAATGTCCTATGTTTCTTATTTGAAAATTGTCAATGGTGCATTAATCAATTCAGATAACCTGGAATTAAAAAAGAACCTGAATGATAATGAGGATGATCTGTTGATTTTTTCAATTGCCTATCTCCGGGAGAAATTTAACAGTATTGCTCCTGAGGTGATCATTCCAAGAAAACTAAGATTGATTGATAATGCTGAGGTGACTGTCCCGCAGCGTGGTGATAAAAAACATCTTCTGGATCTGGCAGAGAAGAACCTGAAGTATTTCATTTTGCAAAAGAAGAAAGAAGAAATCAATAAAACACGCAAACAGACCAGTGCTGAGAGAATACTGAAAACCATGAAGGAGGATCTGCAATTGGATGATCTGCCTTATCATATTGAGTGTTTCGATAATTCCAATCTGCAGGGATCTGATCCTGTGGCCAGTTGTGTTGTTTTCAAAAACGCCAAACCATCAAAGAAGGATTACAGGAAATTCAATATTAAAACCGTCATAGGCCCGGATGATTTTGCATCCATGAAGGAAGTTGTTTCAAGAAGATATAAGCGATTGCTTGAAGAAAAGCAGAACCTTCCCCAGCTTGTCATCATTGATGGAGGCAAGGGCCAGCTTAATGCGGCATACGATATTTTAAAATCCCTGGGACTGGAAGAAAAAATCAAGCTGATAGGCATTGCGAAGCGCCTTGAAGAAATTTTTTTTCCGGATGATCCTATTCCACTTTATATCAATAAGAAATCTGAATCGCTTAAACTAATACAACAGTTACGTAACGAAGCACATCGCTTCGCCATAAATTTTCATCGTGACCAGCGTTCACGTAAAGCACTTGGAACCGAATTGACGGATATTCCTGGGATAGGGGAGAAGACGGCACAACGACTATTGCAAACCTACGGTTCAGTTAAAAAGATAAAGGCAACACCAGTCAAGGATATCGAGCAAACATTCGGAAAATCTATCGCTGATAAACTGGTGTCCTATTTTGGGTGATTTGTTAATGCCTTAATGCCTTAATGCCTCAATGCCATAATGTCTTAATGTCTCAAATGCCTTATTGTTTTAATGCTTTAATGTGATTATAAGTCATTAATTATTTTACGACCTTTGGGCAAAATGTTCAATATGAATCAAGATGTCAGAGTAAGATTCGCACCAAGTCCGACTGGACCCCTTCATATCGGAGGTGTTCGAACAGCCTTATACAATTATCTGTATGCGAAGAAAATGGGTGGTGTATTCGTTTTAAGGATTGAAGATACCGATCAGACGAGGTATATCCCCGGTGCTGAGGATTATATCAGGGAATCTTTGGAATGGTTGGGTTTGACTCCCCAGGAAGGTCCCGGATATGGGGGAGAATATGGTCCATACAGGCAGTCTGAAAGAAAAGAATTATATCAGAAATATGCACAACAACTTGTTGATAATGGACATGCATACTATGCTTTTGACACACCTGAGGAATTGGAAGCCATGCGTGAACGCGAAGCTGCGAAAGGTTTTCATTCAGCAAAGTATGATCATCGTGTAAGAATGAACATGAAGAACAGCATGAGCTTGACGACAGAAGAGACCAAAGCTTTTCTTGACAAAGGCGAAAATGTAACGATCAGGTTAAAAGTACCTGAAAATGAAACAGTGACTTTTAATGATATTGTAAGGGAGGAAGTTTCTTTTGAGACCAATGAACTGGATGATAAGGTTATCCTGAAAAAAGATGGTATGCCTACTTATCACCTGGCCAATATTGTCGATGATCACCTTATGAAGATATCTCATGTGATAAGAGGAGAAGAATGGTTGTCAAGTACAGCACATCATGTGCTTTTGTACCGGTTTTTCGATTGGCAGCCCCCGGTATTCACTCATTTACCCCTGATTTTAAAGCCGACAGGTAAAGGGAAGCTGAGTAAAAGAGATGGTGCCAAGTTTGGTTTTCCTGTATTTCCAATTCAATGGAATGGTGATGATGAAACATATCATGGATTCAGGGAAGAAGGGTATGATCCTGAAGCATTGTTGAATTTCCTTGTTTTACTTGGATGGAATCCCGGGAATGATGAGGAAATCATGGATAGTGAACGTATGACCGAACTTTTTTCACTTGATAAAATCATTAAGAGCGGGGCCAGGTTCGATGTCGATAAAGCTTTATGGTTTAACCATCAATATATCCTGGTTTCTAAACCAGGTGATTTACTTGACCCTGTTAAAAACCAGATGGTTAAATATCTTGACACCTTGCCTGGTGATGAATACTTATTAAAGGTGATTCAACTTTTGCAATCCAGGGTCCACAGTTATGACGATTTCTTTAAAGAAGGAGAATTTTTTTATAAGGCACCAAAAAGTTACGATGAGAAGCAGGTCCTGAAACGATATCATCCTGAAAGCGATACAAATTTTAATTCTATTCTTGATCTCATAGATAAAAACCAGGATTCATCAGAGCAGATGGCGAATGCAGTCAAACAATTCCTTTCAGATAATGAACTTAAAATGGGCGTTTATCTGCCTTTGTTAAGAATTATGATGTGTGGTAGTCTGAAAGGTCCGGACCTTTTTGAGATCATTCAACTCCTTGGATATGATGAAGTAAAGACAAGGATGGAATCCGCTTTGAAGGTTTTTAAAAGCTATTGATTCTATTTAAGCGTCATCGTAAATTCCATGGCCAGTTCTGTCAGATCTTCCCATAGATTGGATTCGTTATGATCCACAACATACCAGCCTTTTAACGGTGGCTTGGTCTTAAACGGGCTTAATGGTTTAGCATTCATTAAACCAAACGAGCCTGGTTTGAAGTCTGGTCCAAGCCTGAATCCCATGGTTTCTTTATGGTAAAATGCAAAGATCTTATTATTATATTTTAGTCCAGGGGAACTCATCATCTTTCCTTTAACGACTCCATGTCTTTCGAAAGAAAATCTTTCTGCTATTATATTAAATTGATCTAAATAATTATTACTCATATAAAAGCATCGAATGATTAGAAATAAAATTTGAGAATATTCAAATAGTATATTTTTTAATATATATTAGCATCCAGAATCGCTCTTGAGTGATTCAATCCTAAATTAAGATTTAATTACTCAATCTCGAAGGTCGATTTTAACTAATCGACCTTTTTATTTTCAACTACTTTTCGTCCATGGTAATATTCAGCACCTATTTTTTTATGCAGGTATTGAAGATTTTCTTGTGTCACTTTCCCTGCAACTATCAATTGTAATTTATGACCGCAGGCTTTTTTCATTTTAGTCAGCATGTCAATACCTTTGATGGCCTCTGCTTTTTGGCCTGAGCTGAGTATGTATTTGATATTTGGAAAGTTTTTAAGCTTTGTGATTTCTTCCAATGGGTTTTCACATAAGTCAATCGCCTTATGAATAGTCACATCCAGGGGCGATGCCCATTTTGCGACTTCTGAAATTAATTCCAGATCCAGTCTTTTGTCCTTCAATGCACCAAATACAATCCCGTTTATATTATGTGTTTTAAATGTATTGATTTGATGTCTAATGAGAATGGAATCGTTTTCTGAATATTCGAATCCGTTATGATGCGGCCTGATCATGACTTTCACAGGGATATCCACATGTTTAAGGATTTGTCTAAGCAGATCTATTGAAGGGGTGAGTCCATCGAGATCCAGTCTGGAGCATAATTCTAGCTGATGGGCACCATTTTGTTGCGAAATGACTGCTTCATCAAGACTTTCAATACAGGATTCCAGGAAATATTCATACATTTTTTCAGGATATTGCAATGTTAAATGATAATAATTATATTTGCGCCTCAATTTTAAAAGAAAAACGTTTATGATCATAGTTAATGTAAAAAGCGAAGAGTCAATTGATAGAGCTCTCAAAAGGTATAAGAGGAAATTTAAATCCACAAAAACCTTGAAAGAAATACGTAGAAGAAAGAATTATACAAAACCTTCTGTTCAGAGAAGGAACGAAGTTCTAAATGCAGAATACAGGGAAAAAATGTTTGGTGACAAATAGATCATAAATGGTTCACCAAACTAAAAGAGACTGTATGATAACATACAGTCTCTTTTTATTTTTCTGAAAATCCAATCATCAGGAACCTCCCATTCCACCGCCGCCTTGCTGGCCTCCCTGGTTACCTCCTCCACCTTCTCCTTGCTTAAGATCTGAATTTCTAATCTTGGATTTTCTTTCTTTAAAGTCTACTTTCCCAAATTTGTATCTGAAGTTGATTCCAAAGGATCTGAAAGGAATGCTGAATCTTGATACCTGCCTGAAATCAGTCCCTGTAATATCAGAATCAAAATTTTTGTTATTCACAAAAGGTTCAATGATTCTGATTCCAAGACTGCTATTCTTGAAATCTTTTCTGAATCCAATTCCGTAAATAGAAAAACTTGCATTCTCACCCTGGAGCGTAAACCTGGGTGCCTGGAAAAATCCGAAAAAATCAGCTTTTAACGTACTGGTAAATGAAAATTCACCATTGGTAAAAATACGATAGGACAGTGCTTCGTTGCTTACTTCCATGCCATTAATAAAGCCTGTTGCGTTATAGGTATAAACGTCCCCTCCTCCTCTTATTGTAACTTTGCCAATACTTTTTGACAAGAACATATTGATACCAATTGAGTTGTTTTCACCAACATTAGAGAAAGTGGTATAGGATACACCGTTGTCTTCGAGTAAGGTGACTTGTTCTATGATCTCTGTTGATTTCTTATAATATAAACTTGAGAAAATCGTAATTCCTTTGAAATTAGTGTTGTATGAAATTTCATACTGATTGGTCAGCTCGGGATCGAGATAAGGGTTCCCTTGTACAATATTTCCGAAATCAGTTGAATTCCTGAATGAATTGATAAAATAGAGGCTTGGTCTTTGAATCCTTTTGCTGTATGCAAATTTCAGGTTTCTGAAATTTTTAAACGATTTGGCTACAGCAAAATTGGGCAGGAAATTATCATAACTATTTGAAAAAATCTGGGTTGATTCATCTCCATCACCTGCTATTTCTGTTTTTTCATATCTTAAACCAGTCACAAAATTCAATTTCTTCCAATAGAAATTATAGGATAGATAGCCAGCATAAACATCCTGATCATAAAGAAATAAATTGCTGATTGTCGAAGCAGATTTGAACTCGCTATAACTGTCAATATGCCTGATCACTGATTTAGCGCCGACTTCTAATTTATTTGATTTCCCCACAGGGTGTACATAATCTATCTGTCCTGTAATTTCAAGGTTGTCTGCATCATTAATTATATCTTCAGTACGTTCATAAACCTCTCCAGTCTGTAAAAACTCTCCTGTTTCATCGACCATATTATTCTGGTCCTGAATATTACCGGACACTTGAACGGCTACTGAAAATTCTTGTTTTTCATTGTTTTCAAATTTCTTTGTATAGTCAGTATTCCAGTCGTATCCGCTAAAAAGATTGTCACCAACTGTTAGCCTGGTGAAATCAAGACCTTCCAAAGAACCGTTTGTAGTGCCATCTGTGTCAAATCCAAAACCTCTGTATGAAATAGATGTATTGATGGCATTGAAAGCATTAAAATCATAAAACGCACTTGCTGATCCATTAAATCCGAGCCTTGATGTTTCGGTCAATCCATCGTAGCTATAGTAGGTATAAGTATCTTCCAGGTTTGTTCTTGTGAATGAAACTTCTGCATCGTTAGGCAAAGAATAGAATACAGCTCCGTTTGAGCTAAACCCAAACCTTCCTTTCCCGGCATTCAGATTTATAAATGTGTTACTTTGTCTGTTCCCGGCAGTAGCATTTATAGAACCGGCTAGCCCTTCTATATTTTCTTTCTTCGTTATAATATTTATAATTCCAGCACTTCCTTCTCCGTCATATTTGGCACCGGGCGAAGTGATGACTTCAACTTTTTTGATTTGGTCTGCAGGAAACATTTTTAACGCATCTGCTACATTGGATGAAAACATACCGGATGGCTTCCCGTTAATAAGAATCCTTACATTCTGGGAACCCCTTAGCGAAACATTGCCATCAAGGTCAACTGAAAGAGTCGGTACTTTTCTTAAGACTTCTGTGGCATCACCACCAGCGATTGAGGAATCATCTTCAGCATTGAAAACAATCTTGTCTACTTTATTTTCAAACAAGGCCCTTTTATCTTTGATCTCAACCTCATCCAAAAGGTAGTCAGTAGGTATCATTAGAATTTTACCGAGATCCACATCCGGTTTTTTCAGGGTGAGTTCGACAGATTCATATTTTTTATCCTCAAAACCCAGGAAGGAAATATAGAGATCATATTTTCCATTCTGGATATCGCTTAATTTGAATTTTCCGGAATCATCAGAAAGCATGCCATTGATTTCTTTTGTCTTACCCGCTTTTTTAAGGACGATGGTCGCATAAGAAATGGATTCATTTGTCAGTGAATCTATGAGTTGCCCTGTAATTTTACCTTTAACTTTTGGCCCTTTTTTGCCGCCAAAGCCGGCAAATTGAGCATTTAGTCCCATTGAGAATAACAGAATAAAGAGGAGTAAGCTGGTCTTTTTCATACATCGTTTCTTTTTGACAATCTAGTCTATAAATGCCAAAAGTGGCATCCTTGTTCGATAATTGGTTCAGATAATTCTACGAAAGTATAAATTGTAGGTTTACCATTTAATTGTGTAGCTGTAACTGTTAGTTTTATTATTCTCTTTTTTTGTTTCAGGGTTTTTGCTTACAGTCACTTTGTAGCTTATTTTTTGATTTGCTACAACTGGTTTTTTCTTTTTTACGGGCAATTTAAAGGTGATTTTTGCCTCTTTGTGAAAAAGGACTTTCAACTTCCTTGGTCCTTTAGGTATATCAAATTTCAACAATTTTATAACTCTTACAGCTTCTTCATCGCAACCATCTCCCAAACTATGCATGACCTTTGCATCAGTAACATTTCCTTTATAGTCAATATCATACTTTACAAGAACCGTCCCTTCTGTTTTATTCTTCAATGCTTCCTTGGGGTATTTCAGATTATTTTTGATGAATGCCTTGAATGCTGCGGTCCCTCCCGGGTAAACAGGTTTTTTTATGAAGTGCTTGTCTTTTCTTTCCTTACTCATAATTGTTTATGGTTCTGATTGAAACTCGTTGATTCAGGGGCGTTCAACATGTAATTACCCGAAAGGTGCAATTTATTGAAAATACTTATCCATTGCAGGAGTCATTTTGTCAAAATAGACCCTATAAAATTATACTTATTATTAATATTGTATTACCCCAATCATTTGTGATCAAGTTGTAACTAATAGCTGTCATGAGAGCACTTGTAATTTCAGGAGGTGGAAGTAAAGGGGCCTTTGCAGGGGGTATTGCGGAATATCTGATCAATGACCTGAATATAGACTACGGCATATTTGTTGGCTCTTCAACCGGAAGCTTACTTATACCTCACCTTGCAACGAATAAAATTGACAAGATCAGGAAGGTGTATACCAATGTGTCACAGAAAGATATCTACAGTACATGTCCTTTTTCGATTAAAAGGAATAAGGAAGGAGAAATAAAAGCAAGGATAAATCATTTCAATACTTTAAAAATGTTTCTCAAGGGTAAAAAGACTTTTGGAGAACATAAAAATCTCCGAAATACAATTGCCAGGACAATTTCCAGGGATGATTTTGAAGAATTAAAACGAAGCAGAAAAAAAGTCATAACCGTTGTTTCTAATATTACAAGATCAACGGTTGAATATAAATATGCTAAAGATTGCAGTTATAATGATTTCCTTGACTGGATGTGGGCGTCCTGCAGTTTTGTTCCATTTATGAGTATTGTATCCAAAAATGGATATGAATATGCTGATGGTGGATTTGGTAATTACATCCCTATTGAAGAAGCGATAGATAATGGTGCCACAGAGATAGACGTCATCGTTCTTTCACCAAGGAGAAGGCCAAAAACAAACTTCATTAGTGCGAATGCATTTGATCTGTTATTACGTGTTTTTATGTTCATGCAGAAACAAATAGCATATGATGATGTATTAATAGGTCACCTGGAAAGTATATATAATAAAAATGTGACAGTGAATTTCATATTCACTCCCCGTAATCTTACTGACTATTCATTTTACTTCAGTCCTTCCCAGATGACGGCCTGGTGGGAGGAAGGTTACCAGTATGCAAAAGAACATTATAAGACGAATCTTTCCTAGAAATCAAATTCAATCGTATCGCCAGGTGAAAGATTTTCATTTTTGTCCTCCCCATTATTATTGGCTTTTTTGCTCTTTGTCTTGCTATTTGATTTAGGGTCTGTTTTTTGTGTATTATCGTTAGTAGCCCGATCAATTTTAAGAATTTTAAATTCACCAAGTTTGTTCCCTAATGCTTTCCATCCTTTGACATCAATGAATTCTGCCAGGTTAAGCTTTGCATCTGTTTTTACTTTATTCTTTTTGAAAGAATAATTTACAATTGGGTTTTCATCCAGCGTCGCAAAGTAGAGTTTGGAGCTGTTATGTTCGCTGATAAATTTGAATGTTTGATCTGTAGATTGGGTTTCAACCTTAAACCTTTTGACCATGGTCCAGCCTTTATCACCTTCAAAATAGACACAACTGATTACTGTGTCATCGGTATGTTTTCTTATATCAATAATATTTGAAGCATCCAGTTTTTTATTGAAGTCCAATTCAAATACTTCATAATTGCCATTTTTATACAAGGCGATAATATTATCGCCAGTATCAAAACTGCCTAAGTACTTTCCTCTCTCTTCTTTATTCAGCCTGCCACTTACTTCATCCATCCAGATCTTTTGTTCTCCAAGGGATGAACTGCCTACTTCGAGCAATGTGATTTTCCGTACAGGATAACGGGTAACAATATTCCCCTTTGAACCACGTCCTTTAATATCAAGGCTTGAAAAATCGAATTCAAATACTTTCTTATTGGCTTTGCATCCAGGAGATAACTGGATTTGTACCTTATCTGCCTCTCCATTGGGGTAGGCTGAAAAATAAAGCACTTTATTGCCTTTTACAGCGGTTGTAAGATCATAAGCTTTGTCCCTGGTAATAGAAGTTACATTGAACCTTTTGGCCATTGCGCGGCCTGTTTTGGCATCAAGGTAAATCATATTATAAGTTTTCCTGTCATCGTTTTTCTTCCACACATCGGCATGAAGAATGTTTTTCCCGATGAAAACCTTATCGTCGTTTCGAACGACTTTAAATATGCCTGACTTTGCAAATGCAATGATATCGTCTATATCAGAACAGTCGCATATATATTCATCTTTTTTCAGACCGGTACCGATAAACCCTTCTTTTCTGTTGATGTAAAGTTTGGCGTTTTTAGCAACTACTCTTGTGGCTTTGATAGTATCAAAGGATTTGATCTGTGTTTTTCTTTCCCTGCCTTCACCATACTTTTCAAGTAAATTCTGGAAATAGGAAATGGCGAAATCCGTTAAATGTTTCAGATCATGGTTTACCTGTTTGAGATCTTCAAGAATCTGTGCAAGGACTTCATCGGTTTTAAATTTATTGTACTTGGAGATTTTCTTGATCTTGATCTCTGTTAGCTTTACGATATCATCCCTGGTTATATCCCGGTTCAACGCGATGCGTTTGTCAGACTTGCCTGTCTTTTCAGAAGGTCCGAATACGTACTTTTTCAGCCCCTCTTCGATAATGCTGATAACTTCTTCAAAGGATTCTGCCTCTTCAATATCACGATAGATCCTGTTTTCAATGAAAATCTTTTCCAGGCTGATATTGTGCCATTTTTCCTGGAGTTCAGCCTTCTTTATCTCCAGTTCCTGTTTTAAAAGGTCTTTTGTTTTATCGGTTGATATCTTGAGTAATTCCTCTACAGAAAGAAAGTGGGGTTTATTATCAATGATGACAACAGCATTTGGAGAAATGGAAATTTCGCAATTTGTAAATGCATACAATGCATCCATTGATAAATCAGGAGATACTCCGGACTGAAGTTCAAGAAGGATCTCTACATTGGCAGCTGTGTTGTCGGTTACTTTCCTGATCTGTATTTTACCTTTGTCGTTGGCTTTCAGAATGCTGTCAATAAGATTATTGGTGGTCACACCGAAAGGAAGCTCGGTTATCGCAAGTGTTTTTTTATCCCTTTGTTCGATCGTTGCCCTTACCTTCACACGACCACCCCTTTTACCCGCGTTGTAATCGCTGACGTCAATGGATCCACCAGTGTAAAAATCAGGATAGATCTTGACTCTTTTCTCCTGAAGAATCTTAATAGATGCTTTTATAAGTTCGATAAAATTGTGCGGCAGGATTTTAGTGGACAACCCAACTGCAATACCTTCTACACCTTGTGTAAGGACCAACGGGAATTTTACAGGAAGGGTTATAGGTTCTTTGTTCCTCCCATCATATGATAACTGCCAGTCTGTGGTCTGCGGGTTAAAGACGACATCAAGAGCAAATTTTGTCAGCCTTGCTTCAATATATCTTGATGCTGCCGGCGAATCACCTGTTTGAACATCACCCCAGTTTCCCTGGGTGTCAATGAGCAGGTCTTTTTGGCCTAATTTGACCAGGGCATCTCCTATCGCTGCATCGCCATGAGGATGATACTGCATTGTCTGACCTATGATATTGGCTACTTTATTGTAGCGGCCATCATCCATATTTTTCATGCTGTGTAAAATCCTCCTTTGAACGGGTTTGAGACCATCTTCTATGGCCGGAACTGCACGTTCAAGAATAACATAGGAGGCATAATCAAGAAAGTACTCCTTGTACATACCTTCAAGGGTCATCAATCGGTCATCGTCGCTATTAACATTGAGGTCCAAATTGCGCACATCACTCATATGAAAAAATTAATTAATGTTTATAGTGTTGATAATGTAACAAATATATGGAGTTCCTGTACTAAGTGTATATGATTTGTAAAAGTATTCATTCTTAGATTTTATAAAATGATTATCTTATAAATAAAAATGATCATTTCGGCAGCAGATTTTGCTGATCTGACGTTTTAAGAGTGCAAATTATAAAGGCGAAATAATATAGCGCTGTATTATATAGAATGGATTTAACCCTTAACATTCAATTAGGCGAAAGGGAGTTTATTCTTGCGTGTATCAACAACGAGGAATGGGCTTTGCGTAAACTGTATGAGGATCATTATGCAGTAATGCTACCGCTATGTATGAGATATGCTACAGATAGTGAAGAAGCAATGGATATCTTGCATGAGGGGTTTATCAAGGTTTTCAGACATATTTCTAAATACCAGGTAGGTACCTCTTTAAAGGCCTGGATCAAAAGGATTATGATAAACACCGCTATTGATTTCTACAGGAAAAAAAGCAGAAGACGTACAGATAATATAGATAATGCCAAATCGGTATCTATAGGTGGTCAGGATGCTGTTGGGAGACTGTCTGAAGAGGAAATTATAAATGCTCTGCAGGAACTGTCACCAGCCTACAGGTCTGTTTTTAATTTGTATGTTATTGAAGGACATAGCCATAAGGAGGTAGCGGGAATGCTGAACATTACAGAAAGTACTTCCAGATCAAACCTGGTCAAAGCCAGGCAAAAACTTAGAAAAATACTAACGGCGAAAGGATTGATATATGAACGATGACCGTTTTGATGATATCATAAGAAGTAAACTGGAAAACTATAAAAGCACTAGGCGGGCAGATTGGGAATTATTCAAATCAAGAAAAATTCAGAGCGACAGCCGATATGATGACTCTTTTGATAATAAGCTGAAAGATCGTCTGATCAATTATGAAGTGCAACAATCTCCAGCAGCATGGCAGGACCTTTATTCCAGGTATAAACAACAGGTTTATTTAAGAAACCAGGTCATTGCTATCAAGTCCGGAGAACTGCTCATACTTTTCCTTTCATTATTCACGTTTTTCAACTTTTATGAGATTGATTTTTTCACTGATAACATAGATCAACAAATTGCCGAAATAGAAATTCATCATGAATTATTTAATGAAAGTGAAATTCTGAATCAAACCAAGGACAGATCAATCGTCAGTATTCCCGAAACAAACAGCAATAGCCGGGCTGCAAAATCGTACAATACCATATCTGACGAGATCAAAGACGGGTATTTAAAAACAACTTCCGGAGAATCAAATATCAAGTTACAGGAAGAAATATCCAGCAGTCAGGTTAATAGCACATCAATTTATACGAATGAGCCCGAAACCGGAAAAACAGGAGTTCTGAGCAGTCATGA
>JAHHJO010000441.1:0-3318 GCA_018680275.1 Bacteroidia bacterium | reverse complement strand
AGCATTATTGATGGATCCACTCTATCCAAAAGCGTATTATAACAGGGCCAATTCCAAAATGGGACTCGGTGACTATACCGCAGCAATCAAGGATTTTTCAAAGTGTCTGAAACTTGAACCGGAAAATGCAAAGGCCAATTATTATAAAGCCTATTGCCTGATGCAGTCAGATCAGAAAAAAGAAGCCCTTAAATATTTTTCAGCGGCTATCAAGTATGATCCTTCTCTGTCCAGGGCCTATTATTACAGGGCCTATATTCAAATGAAAGACAATAACTTTGACCATGCCATCAGGGATTTTAATGAAGCGATCAATAAAGATCCTGAAAATGAAAAAGCATATTATAACCTTGGAATCTGTTACCTTAAAAAAGATGACAGGGAAAAGGCTCTTAGCCAGTTTAAAAAGGCTCTGGCGCAAAACCCCAAATATACTCCAGCACTTATGGAAACAGCTAAACAATCCTATAAACTGGGACAGTTTGAAGAAGCAATCAAATACAGTACGAATCTGACAGCACTGGAAAACAAAAATAATTTGGCACACTATTACCTGGCGATGTCATACATGAAAACAGGAAAACTTGATGAAGCCGCACATACTTTTGATTATCTCATTTCAATAGATCCTGATAATGAAACCGCGATGGTCAATAAAGCAGTTATCAGTATCAAACAAAAGGATTACAACCAGGCAGTACATGATTATGGAAAACTTATAGCTTTTGATAATGATAATCCCAGGTACTATCTCAACAGGGCTTTGTCATTAATGCAAATAGAAGAATGGGATACTTCATTGAACGATCTCACCAAGGTCATTAAACTTGACCCTGAACATTCAGAAGCTTATTACAACAGGGCCAATGTATATTTCCAACTCAAGGAAAATGACAAGTCCTGCTCAGATATACGGCAATCTGCCAAACTGGGATATGAACCTGCATTTAATTATGTCGCCAGTCTTTGCCAGAATTAAAAGGAGGCTCTCAATAAATGAGAGCCGCCTTTTAAGTTATTTTTTCAGGTTATATCTGAAGCCGATATAAATCATTTTTCCAAATAATGGTGCATACACCAATGAACCATCAAAATACTGCCCAAAGGCATCTTCCGAAGCTATAATGGCATCCCGCTGCCGATAATCAAGCAGGTTTTCACCACCAAGATAAATCTCGAACAGATCATCTTTCCATCTCTTGCTGATCTGGGCATTCAATATCACATAGTCCGGGGACATATCAGGTCTTTGGTAGGCTTTCGGATTAGCACTGGTATCAGGTATTCTTTGTGATCCACGCCAGTTCCATGTCATATCAAAAGCCCAGTTATTCCTGGTTGTATACATCATATTGATAAAAGCCCTGTGCCTTGGAACCAATGGCTTGGATTTTAAACCATCTCTATAATCTGTTTTGACATCAAATAACCGGTAGGCAATTCGTGTGTCAAGTCCTGGAATCAACTCATAATCCATTTTGATCTGGAAGCTATTGGAATATGACTTTCCTTCAAGGTTATAGAATCTGACTTCTCTTACATTTTCATAATCCACCACAACCTGGTTTACAAATTCACTCCTGTAAAGATCTATCCCCATAACGATTTCCTTCTGACCTATTGAAATAGCCTGCGTCCAGTTGATTCCAAAATTCCAGGCAACCTCAGCATCCAGACGGTATGGGTTTTCATTGTCATCACCTTCGACCCTGATATATCTTCCTGTAGAAAACAAGCCGATATTCTCTGCAAATATATTTGCTGTACGCAATCCCCTACCTGCATTGAATCTGATGACTGACTTTTCTGCAAAATTATATTTGAAATGTAATCTTGGTGTAACAAAAAATCCATAGTTGTTGTGTTTGTCCATTCTCAGACCCGAGATAATCGAAAGTTTTTCTCCATCATCATAGGTGAATTCCGAGAAAACACCTGGTACAGATTCTGTCCTGTTAAATACCCCGGCTCCGCTTTTTGCTACAAACTCTTCAATCCTGTCGTATTGGTAGCTCAATCCCGATTTAATAGAAAAATCAGGATTATTGAATATTTCCTGGAAAAGGAAATTACCAAAAAATGACTTCTGGGTATTGTTATATTTATTGAATCCGAATTCGCTTTCAGTATCGTGATATACAGCATTTAATTGAAAACCGATACTTCTGTTAGGGTTCTCAGGAAATACAACACCTGTTTTCAACCATGTATCGATCCGCTTCGTTCTAAGTTCCATCCTCCAATGGTTTTCATGATCTTCACTGGTTCCTTCAAAATGTTCATGACTTCCTCCTTTATGATCAATGGTTGTACCTTTTACTCCAAACTGCCCGATCCATCCGTTATCCAGATTCCATTTCCATCGATTGACAAGAATTAAATCCTTTTCGAGCGGCATGTCCAAAAAGCCATCCTCATTCCTGTCGTTGCCATGATTCATTTGTTTGCCATGAAACAATACCCCGGTAGCCAGTTTATCAGAAAATTCATGTCGCGCGTTTGCATTTAACTCCATCCTTGAACCTTCATTGAAATACCCGTTTACATGCAACAATTCTCCTTCTTCAGGCTTCTTTAATTCAACATTTATTTGTCCGGCAATACTCTCAAATCCATTTGTCACTGAACCTGGTCCTTTTATAAGCTGAATGCCTTCAATCCACGGCCCAGGTGTGAATGCCAATCCATAAATACTTGACATCCCCCGGACGTCCGGCATTAATTCACGTGTTATCTGTACGTAGGGGCCAGCCAGTCCCAGCATTTGGATCTGTCTTGATCCCGTGATCGCATCTGTAAATGAAACATCCACCGAAGGATTAGTTTCAAAGCTTTCAGAAAGATTACAACAAGCTGCCTTGCAAAGCTCCTCCCTGGTAATTTTCTCAACATTGATCGCCTTTACAAAAGAAACTTCAGTCGTTTTCTTCTTGTACTTAATGACCACTTCATCAATCTGATGTCCATCAGATAAGGTGATTTCCATCATGCCTGCCTGGTTGAGCAGAAGTGTGTCCGTATTGTATCCAATAAAACTGACAACCATTTTTTCAAAACCCTTATCATTATCAAGTTTGAAATAGCCATCAAAATTTGTGGTTGTACCCTGTCCATCTGATCCAAGGAATAAAATATTGGCACCTATCAAAGGAAAAGTCTTGCCATCATTATCCATTCCATACACATTCCCCTCTACCATTGAAGGGACAAGTTTGTCAGGATAGTGTGTATCCATTTCCCTGTATTTACAACATTCATGTAGATTCCTGTAAATTTCATCAGGTGTGATAAAGTCTCCGTTATCATGTCCGGCCATCG
>JAHHJO010000090.1:0-14272 GCA_018680275.1 Bacteroidia bacterium | reverse complement strand
GGCTCAAAGTTTTTGAATTTACCCAATGTTTCTTTTTGATGTTCTACAAGATCAAGTGGTTTGATAAGCTTGCCGCTATTTTGTGAATAGGCAGCAATACAAAAACTGCATAATAGAAGTGTAAATAATTTTTTCATGTTTTAAGATTTGTTTAGAAGATTAGATTCAATAATTTATTAAGGGGAATTTTTATTGTCAGTCTAAGTTATAAAATTATATTTGGCCTATATGACAGACATCCGTCAAATAATTTAAAAACTATTAAAAACTTGTAATTAAAGCTTTTGTAAAAATTTGTCTCCTCTTTTTTACATTAAATTATCAAGCAAGTAGTCTACCTTAACTTGTTTATTGTAATAATATTAAAGTCTCCGGATTTCTATGCCATTCTTTCCTGATGATTGGAATGAAATCAAATTTGTATGAGGAATTAAGTACTGTCTGTATTATTCAAACAAGAAATTTGCTACAGCGTTCTTTGGGTTGAATAAGAATCTTATTGTTTGTATAATATGGAAAACAACGAGCTATAAAAAAACAACCCACTCCTGATGGACTAAGCCATCAGGACAAGTAGGACTAAGCCATCAGGACAAGTAGATTCCTCGAAGGACGAACCTTTGTGGTAAGCTTTTCTTGGCTGTCAAAAGTATGCGTGTTCAATAAGCTATAAATGAAAAAGTCCTTTCCCACCATCAGGCAAGAAAGGAACTTTAAGTTGACCCACTAGGACTCGAACCTAGAATGACGATACCAAAAACCGTAGTGTTACCAATTACACCATGGGTCAATAAATCAAAATAAGGATGTAAGAGAGGCAAAGGGTTAAAACCTGCTGTGCCTGTCCTGAAGGCTTGTCCTTCGTGCCAGTCCTGAAGGCATCGTCCTTCGGGACCAATTACACCATGGGTCATCCAAATCGGAATGCAAAATTAAAACAAATCTTAGTTTATTGGTACCCCTCTGACAAAAAATATTCTATTACACTTTCAATTTATAAATCGAGGGTAAATGGCGTCCCCGGCGATTGAGGTCAAGGCCATAGCCTAAAACAAACAATGGTGGGATTTCAAGTCCTACAAAATCAATAGGAAAAATGTCATTGTGTACCTCCGGTTTACTCAAAAAAGTACAGATCCTGACAGAAACTGGTTCCTTGCTTCGCAAATGATCCATAAATTTTTCCATAGTCAGGCCGGTATCTACAATGTCTTCAACAATAAGGACATGTTTGCCTTTGAGGTCTACACCGACATCGAGTAGGGTTTCAACGGCACCGGTGCTTTCCATGTCTTTATAGGATTTCAGCTTGACAAAATTGATTTCGTGTTCGAATTCCAGCTGACGTACCAGGTCAGCCATGAAGATAAAGGCACCATCCAGGATGCTGATCAATACCACTTCTTCATCCCGGGCATTATAATATTCATTGATCTCCTTAGCCATCCGGTAAACTACGTTGGAAATTTCCCAGGATGGAATATATAATTCAAAGGTCTTATCGAAAAAACTGACTTCTTTCATCATAATCCAAATTGGTCTATAAGATATATAAGACTTGTGATAGCTGCAGCCCCTAATTTCAATTCTCTTGGATGAACATTTGAAAAAACATCCTCTTTGGTATGATGAAAATCAAAATAACGCTGACTATCTGGTCTGAATCCGATCAATAATCCCTTTTGAGACTTTAATGGACCGATATCGGCACCGCCTCCACCGGCTTTCAGATATAGATCATATGGGTCAAGGAATTCATCAAATTTCTGGAAATTGGCAAGATAGGTTTTGAATACTTCGGGATCGGCTGAACAGGCAAATCCACGAGGAGTGAAACCACCGGCATCGGATTCCAGTGCGGCCAGGTGAAATTCCCCATTTTCATTTGAAGCTTTGGCATAGGCCAGTCCTCCGCCCAGACCGTTTTCCTCGTTCATGAACAAAACACAACGGATGGTTCTTTTAGGCTGATATCCTAAAGCATTTAAGGTTTCGATGACTTGCATTGCATGCACACAGCCGGCACCATCATCATGGGCACCACCGCCCACATCCCATGAATCCAGGTGACCACCGACTAAGCTAATTTCATCGGGGTGGGTGCTGCCTTTTATTTCAGCTATGACGTTATACGATATGGACGAATCCCGAACTTCGCAGCTGGTTTTCATAAATGCAGATACAGGGCCATCTTTCAGTCTTGAAGAAAGTTCTTCTGCTTCATTGGTGCTTATAGCCAGGGCAGGAATGGGTTTTATATCCCTGGCATATAATTGTACACCGGTGTGTGGCCAGTCATCAAGGCGATTGGTCATCGATCTGACAAGAACGGCAGCAGCTCCATATTTTGAAGCTTTGCTGGCACCATGAACACGCTGATCCACGGCTTCGCCATAGGCATGCCCGGTAATTATTTTTTTAGGATCCATTGGGCGATTGTAGAAAATGATCTTGTCTTTTATAATTTCTTCGCCTAGAATTTCAAGCGTATCAAAACCAAATACTTCGATGATTTCTCCGCTGATGCCAGCAGATCCTGTACCAACTGTATTACCCAGTGCCAGTGCAGGAATCTGTATTGTTTGCCCCTGGTATGAAAATTTGAGTATCTCTTTCTCTCCACGGACCCATACAGGCACAGTACAAGCTTGTTTCCAACTGGAATCAACGATTTCAAATCGTTCCAGCACCGATTTTGTGTAGTCTACAGCATCCAGTGCTTCCTGTGATCCTGCCAATCTGCCTCCAATGGAATCAGATAAATATTGCAACCAGTCATCACAATGACCCTGACTTAGGCTGAAATCATAAATATCTTTAACCATGAACGCTTGTTCATCCTGGCAATGGCAGGTGTTCATGAAAAGAGAACAATTGAATAATATCAAAAAAAACAGCTTCGAAGAGGCGATATTTTTGAAGATTTCGAAAATTTCAAAAAACATAGTTGGTTTATTAGATAATTACTTAGAAATCATATACTTTTCGGTAGAATTATTTATAATTCAATTTGGTTTCATTTGGTTAGGGTTGAGGTAGTGCGGGAGCATTACCTCATTTTTTTTGTACAAATTGTAACTTTCACCGAATTTAACGTCTAAAGTTTAAACCCTGCAAAATTTAGAGCATTTTGATCAATCTTTTATATCCACTCCTCTCATCTGATGTTTCAAAGTCAGTCAGTGATGAGGAACTGGTTGATTTGTATCTCGAAACGCAGAATACCGCATATTTTAACCTCCTGTATAAAAGATATTCAGGAAAAATATTCGGTAAATGCATTTCTCTTCTGAAAAGTGAAAGCCTTGCAGAAGATGCAACCCAGGATGTAATGATGAAGATTCTTATGAATTTGTCTAAATACAGTGGTAAAAGTCGTTTTTCGACCTGGATATATTCTATCACCTATAACTATTGTATCGATTTTCTTCGAAGGAAGAAGAAAGATCCAAGTGTTTATGTTGATGATTTTATCGAAAACCTTGATGTTGAAGATGAAGTGGAAGACCACTTGTTACTTGAGACAAACGTAAACCGCCTGAAAGTGATACTTGAAGATATTCCGACAGGTGACAAAACAATCCTGTTAATGAAATATCAGGATGAAATGTCCATTAAGGAAATCGGATCAGTTTTAGACAAGTCGGAAAGTGCAATAAAAATGAAAATCAAAAGAGCCAAACAAAAATTCAGAGATACTTATAAGGATAAGTATAATGACTAAAATGAGTGAATTATGAATAATAGTTTTAAAGAACTTGAAAAAATCCAGGAAGAACAGTTTAAAAACAATTTGAGAAATGTGAAGAATAGTATGGATGGAAACCTGGAATTCATTTCCCAGTTCACACACATAATCGACCTTTACTTTTCCAAACTTATGGATCTGTTTGTTAACTGGTCCGGAGGATCATCTGATAAACCGGAAAAGTAATTCTTTTTTAATCCCGCTTAACCATTATACATGTTAGCAGAATCAAAAGCTTTGCAAGAACTGATATCAAAATTTGTCTCGGGGGTACCCAATTTTGTCATGGCTGTTATCCTGGCCATTGTTGGAATAATTATATCCAAGATAGTAGCCAAAATTGTCAGGAAATTCCTTGAAAAAATTGGCATTGACAAACTGGGTGATAAACTCAATGAGATTGATATTGTAGACAAATCCAATATCAAAATAAAGATCAGCACGATCCTGAGCAAAGTCATTTACTATTTCATGGTTTTGTTCTTCCTTGTTGCAGCAAGTGACATCCTTAATATGCCGGCAGTATCTGATTTGGTACTAGGCATATTCAACCTTATACCAAGTCTTATTGTCGCAGGGATCATCTTAATCCTGGGTACGCTTCTGGCTGATGCCATCAGGGGTATCTGTCAGACCGGACTTCAATCCCTGGGTATACCATCTGCAAGGTTAATCGCCAGTTTTGTTTTCTATTTCCTATTTATCAATATTGTGATTTCTGCTTTGACACAGGCCAAGATAAATACAGAGTTTCTTTCCCAGAATATATCCTTGATCATAGGAGGTATCGTTTTGGCTTTTGCCATAGGATACGGATTGGCATCAAAAACGACCATGGCAAATTTCCTGGCAAGCTATTATTCAAAGGACAAATTTGAAGTCGGTGATACAATCACTATTGACGGTGAGACAGGTAAAATTGTGGAACTTGGAAAATCTTCATTGATCATGATATCTGAGAACGGAAATAAAATTATATTTCCATTAAATCATATTAGCAATTCAAAAATTGAAATTCATAACTAAAACCAAAATCATATTACTAATGAAAAAATTTCAACTATTATTTTTCGTATTATTTCTTTCAGCTGGATTTGTACAGGCGCAGTCTCTAGAAGATTTGCAGTCTATGAAATCTGAAAAAGAAGCAGTTATTGGAGATTTGCAAGGACAGATCGATGCACTTCAATCAGAAGTTGACGGTATCCAGGCAGACATTGATAAGATGTCAGGATGGAGAAAAGGTTTTACAGGTATCCTCGGGTTTGACTTTAACAACTCGAATGGATGGGTTGCCAATCCAAATCCTGATGCCAGTTCGTCAGCACTAAATATTGGCGTGACTGCATTTGCCAATAAAGACATGGAAAAGTCTTTCTGGAATAACAAAGCAGTGATTACCAAATCATGGCAGGATGTTGATCTAACCGATGCAGATTCAGGAGCAGAAGAAGACGGTTTATTTGACAACGGTACTGTTGATATTTTCAACGTACAATCTCTCTATGGATATAAATTGTCTGACAAACTTGCAGTTTCTGCAATGGGTGACTTAAATACATCACTAGGTAATTTCCTTAGCCCAGGTGTCCTTGATATCGGCGCTGGTATTACATGGTTACCAATGTCTAACCTGACAGTTGTTATTCATCCTCTGAATTATCATATGGCATTTTCAGGAGTAGATGGCGTTGATACAGAAGGTGCTTTTGGCGCTAAGATCAGAGCTGACTATACAGAATCTTTCAATGTTGCAGGAAAGGCTTTTAACTGGTCATCTACCTTGATGACATTTGTTCCTTATTCAGGTACTGATGAAGGTCAACCAACATTATTTGAATACACCTGGTTAAATACACTTTCATTTGAAGTGTGGAAAGGTATTGGAGTAGGTGTTGGATTCGGAATCAGAAATGCTGAGTTTGAAAGCATGGATACACAAACATACCAGTCCGTAGGACTTTCATACAACTTCTAATAGGACTAGATATATATAGTTATAAGGAAGCCCCTGCCTTTGGTTGGGGCTTTTTTAATGCTCCAATGCTCCAATGTTACAATGCTCTAATGTTACAATGCTCCAGTGTTTTAATGTTTTAATGTTCTAATGTTTTAATGCTCCAATGTTTTAATGTTCTAATGTTTTAATATTATAATTCTTGGGAGGGGGAGAATGGAAAAGAAGAAAGAAATAATAATTTTACTTAATGAGCGAAAAAAAGTTATTTCTCCTTGATGGTCATGCTCTCGTCTACAGAGCTCATTATGCCTTCATAAATCGTCCATTAATTAATTCCAAAGGGATTAACACTTCTGCTATAACCGGATTTGTCAGAGCACTATGGGATATTTTGCAAAAGCAAAAGCCTAGTCATATTGCTGTTGCTTTTGATCCTAAAGGGCCAACATTCAGGCATCATGAATATGAGCCTTATAAAGCGAATCGGGATGCTCAGCCGGAGGATATTGGTATTGCATTACCATATATCGAAAACATCGTTAAAGCTTTTAATATTCCGATTGTGATGATAGACAATTATGAGGCAGATGATACAATTGGAACAATTGCCAAACAAGCGGAAAAGGAGGGATTTAAAGTATTCATGGTCACGCCGGATAAAGATTATGCTCAGCTGGTATCAGAAAATATATTTATGTACAAGCCGTCCCGACAAGGCAATGGTGTAGATGTTTTGGGAGTACCTGAAGTTTTGGAAAAATGGGATATCGAACGCGTTGAACAGGTGATCGATGTACTTGGTCTGCAGGGAGATAGTGTTGATAATATTCCTGGAATTCCAGGTATCGGTGCCAAGACAGCAGTTAAACTATTGAAAGTCTATGATTCAGTTGAAGGTATTCTAGAGAATGTTGAAGATCTGAAAGGCAAGCAAAAGGAGAATGTTCAGAATTTTGCGGAACAAGGTAAACTCTCAAAATGGCTGGCAACGATCAAGGTTGATGTGCCTATTCAATTTGATGCCGAAAAGTATAAGGTCGAAGCTTATAATCACGATGCTTTATCCGAAATATTCAGAGACCTTGAGTTTCGATCACTGGCTGACCAGATCCTGGGTAATGCGGTTCCCGTACAAGGTCAACTATTCGAAGATACAAAGGTGCAGAAAGCGCGAACAGTTGCAGCCGATAGTTATTCCGTATCCGATAAGAATATTGAAAATACTGATCATGAATATATTCTTATCGATACCGAAAAGAAGATGCATGATCTGGCAAAGGAATTAAGCCAACAAAAAGTCGTCAGTTTTGATACCGAAACCACAGGCATTGATGCCAATCTGGCTGAATTGGTGGGTTTGGCTTTTTCATATGAATCAGCTAAGGGATACTACGTTCCAATATCTGAAGATCAGGACACCGCAAAAAAGCAATGTGCGATTTTTAAACCTGTCCTTGAAAATCAGGACATCATCAAGATCGGGCAGAATATCAAATATGATCTTTTGATGATGAAATGGTATGATGTGGAGTTGAAAGGTCGGTACTTTGATACAATGATTGCGCATTATCTCCTGGAACCGGATCTGCGCCATAAGCTGGATTTTATTTCCGAAGCGCTCCTTAATTATACCATGGTCCCAATTACCGAACTGATCGGAAAGAAAGGAAAGAACCAGTTATCCATGCGGGATATTGATATTGAAAAGGTCAAAGAATATGCAGCAGAAGATGCTGATATTACCTTTCAGATCAAGGAAATCCTGGAAAAAGACCTGGAAGCCCAGAAGCTATCAGATTTGTATTACAAGGTTGAAGAACCGCTGATTGATGTTTTGGCCCAAATAGAATTTGAAGGTGTTCAAATTGACGGTGATTTTCTTAATAACTACTCCAAAGTTCTGGGTGAGAAAATCATGGAAGAAGAGAAGGGAATATATGACCTGGCAGGCGTCCGTTTCAATATTGCAAGCCCAAAGCAGGTAGGAGAAGTACTTTTTGATAAAATGCAGATTCCTTACCGCTGGAGAAAAACAAGTACCGGGCAGTATTCGACGGATGTAGATAAGCTGAATGAATTGTCTTTTGAACATGGTATTGTCAAAAAGATCCTGGATTTCAGGAAGTACGCCAAACTGAAGTCTACCTATGTGGATGCCTTGCCGCTCATGATCAATCCAAAGACAGGACGCGTCCATTCCAACTTCAACCAGGCCAGGGCAGCAACAGGAAGACTAAGTTCAGAGAATCCGAATCTTCAGAATATTCCAATTAAGAATGACGCAGGTCGTGAAATCAGAAAGGCATTTATTCCACGGGATAAAGATCATATTTTACTGGCGGCGGATTATTCACAGATCGAATTGCGGTTGATAGCAGAAATATCGAAAGACGAATTCATGCTGGAAGCATTTCATGAAGGCAGGGATTTTCATAAGGCGACTGCAGCCAGGGTGTATGATGTTGACTTTGATAAGGTCACCGCAGAACAAAGACGGAACGCTAAAACTGTTAATTTCTCGATCATATATGGTGCCGGAGCTACCAATCTATCACGTCAGTTGGGTATCAAACGTGCCGAAGCCAAGGAGTTGATCGACAACTATTTCAAGCAATTCCAGGGTCTCAGAAACTATATGGTAGATATCGTCGAAAAAGCCAGGGAAGATGGATACGTCACAACACTGGCAGGCAGAAAACGTATTTTGAGGGATATCAATTCAAGAAATGGTCTGGCACGATCCAATGCCGAAAGAATGGCTGTTAATACCCCGATACAAGGCTCAGCCGCCGATATGATTAAGTTGGCTATGATTGATATTCACGAGGCTATGACAGCTGGAAAATACAAGACAAAAATGATCATGCAGGTCCATGATGAACTTGTTTTTGATGTATATAAAGATGAACTGGATGATATCAGGAAACTGATCGTTGACAAGATGAAGAATGCCATGCCAGGTCTTTCAGTCCCCATTATTGTGGATGCGGGTATCGGGGATAATTGGCTGGAAGCGCATTAGGTTTTCTAATAGTATTTAGAATAAAGTACTTAGTACTGAGTACTTTATTCTAAGTACTTATTACTAAAAATAACGGTTAAACAATCGTTAAATACGATACTTTTCGTGGATTGCCACGTATTAATAATATAGATTCGAATAAAATTGACAACAACAAAAACTATAAAATGAAATTATTATCAACTCTTGGGCTCGTTTGCATATTCATGATATCTACAGCATTTGATGCGAATTACTCAGGTATACCTGCAGTAGATGTAAAAACCCTGGAGGGTAAAACTGTAAGTATCAAGGATTATATCGGCAAAGGAAACCTGACAGTGATGAGTTTCTGGGCCACATGGTGTAGTCCATGTAAAAGAGAATTAGATGCCATTGCTGAGATTTATCCTGACTGGCAGGAAGAATACGGCGTAGAGATTCTGGCTGTCACAATTGATGATGCAAGAACACTCGCCAAAGTACCGGCACTGGTTGAAACAAAAGGCTGGGAATATACAGTACTCGCAGATGTGAAACGTGAACTTCAAAAAGCTTTGAACTTCCAGACGATACCTCAAACTTTCCTGTTAAATGGTGACGGAGAAATCGTGTATACACATTCAGGATACAACCCGGGAGATGAATACGAACTTGAAGAAGAAATCAAGAAAAACCTGGGTAAATAGGAAAATGAAATATGGAGATAAAAAGGACCTTCCTGCTGGTGGGTCCTTTTTTTGTTTTTAGGGGCTTTAGGCGAGAATCCAAAGCAACCAAGTGGATCTTCGCAAAGTAGTCATTGGATCTTCGAAAAGTAAGCAGGTGGTTTCTTAAAGCATCTATGGATTCTTCAGGCATCGAGTGGTTTCTTCAGGCATCTTGCCTGAAGAGGGGTTAGTCAGCTTTAGGCGGGACGCCTAAAACAACCTGGGACGCCCAAAGCAAGCGCTGGATTTTCGCAAAGCAACCTTTAGATCCTCACAAAGCAACCGCTCGATCCTCGAAAAGCAAGCAAGTGGTTTCTTAAGGCGTCGAGTGGTTTCTTCTGGCATCGAGTGGTTTCTTCAGGCATCTTGCCTGAAGAGATCTCATCCTGAGATCTAAGAAAACCCACTCATCCGCTTCCCTTTCCTTATTATTTTTTTACTTTCCGCGCCTTTAACAGGACCCAGTTTTTCGTCCAGCCAGACTATGGCTCCGGTTGGACATCTTTCTATTGGTTCCTTTACATTCTTATAGTTATTATAATTGACAACCGGTAAATTATTTCCCATCGTAATCAAATCTCCGGGCGCATCCATGGCACATTTTCCACATGCTGTACAACCTACCTGGCATTCTTCAAGAATATCATCACCTTGTTCCAGGTTTTTGCAAGCGACCCAAAGTTGATGATTCAGGGATCTCAATGAAAAAAGATCTTTGGGACAGACTTCCACGCAATCACCGCATGCAGTACATTTTTCTGTATCGACAACTGGAATGGAAAACTCATTCATTGTGATGGCATCGAAATCACAGACAACATCACAATCTCCAATTCCAAGGCAACCCCAAAAGCACCCTTTTCCTCCTCCGGATACCAATGATGCAGCCTGGCAGCTGTCTAATCCTTTATAATTAGCCCTGTTCAATGCGACATTGGTACCTCCTGCACAAGCGAGTCTTGCGACAATTTTGTCTTCAGAACCCAGCGCTACGCCGAGATATTCTGCAATAGCCTGGCGACCTTCTTCACTGCTCACTGTACATTTACCGGGCAGGACTTCTCCTGCAACAAGTGCTTCGGCAAAAGGGCGACAACCTGGTTTACCACAGGCACCGCAATTTGCATGTGGCAGCATATCTTCAACAATGTCGATCCTGGGATCCTCATAGACATAGAGCTTTTTGTTGGCAATAATTAACATCATTGCCAGGATCAAAGTAAGTGTACCGAGTGCAAGTAAGGCTGTCAGGATCGTCATGGATGAAAATTATTATATCCTTTAATAGACTATTTCGGCCCATTTCTTACCGGCCTTCAACTCTGCTTTTCGTAAAGTCCATTTTTCTTCTGAACCGAGGATATTTGAAAAGGCCTTATCCAGCATTTCAAGTATCTTTTCATAGCCGGCAACATATATGTATGTATTTGACTGGCCAAGCATTTCCAATATCTCTGAAGCCCTTTCTTCAATAGCGAGATCCAGTGCAATCGGATCAGACCAGGCTGGTCTTGGACTAAGTGCATGGAATGCTTCAAAAGTTTCCTCGTCATAATAATTGGTGAGATCACCGGATTTATCATTCAGATAGAGTAATTCGAGGCCACTTCGTGCGCCGTAGAATAATCTTACTTTCCCTTTCCAGTCACCCACATTCTTGTAAATGTTTTTGATGAATGCCCGGAAAGGTGCAATCCCGGTTCCCATACCGATCAGGATAAGATTTGAGCTCTTGTCATCTGGAACAACAAATGGAAGTTTATGTGGACCGGTGATCGTGAGTTCATCACCAACTCTTCTGTCACAGAGATAGTTTGAAGCCACGCCATCATATTCCTCTCCACTGAAATCATCTACATAAGAACATCTTTTTACCAACATGGTAAGACGTTGTTTGCCATCTTTTTCAACCGGCAGATCAGCAACGCTATACAACCTGTGATGTACAGACGTACCGAATTCTCCTGATGATTTAACCAGGACGCCAAAACTCTGGTCTACCTGGAAATCAATATCGGGGTCTTCGATTTCAAAAAGGATTTCCCTGATTTCCTCGGTGGATTCAGGCGTCAGCCTTTGAGTATTGATAACCCTTGCTTTGATTGTTTTTTCTGTTATAAAGTCTGATAAATGTGCCATAGTACATTTTTTGTGTTCATTTATTAATTCTCATTTTTACAAATTCCGTGGCAGCCACAGTTTCCGCAAGATCTTCTTGCCGCCAGGACATCTTCATCTTCTATATAGTCGGAAAAACTCTTACGCCATAGCGACTGAACGCCTGCCCAGAGGATCAGTAGTCCTGCCATGATTGCCATCGTTGTAAAAAGTGTATAGATCATATTTTATTTATTGTGCACCCAATCCCGCAAATCCCATAAACGTTAATGATAATATTCCTGCAATTAATAAGGTCAGGGCAGTTCCCTTGATAATCTTTGGAACTTCCGCAAATTCCAGCTGTTCTCTCAATCCTGAAATCAATACAAGTGCGAGTGTGAATCCCACACCTGCGCCCAATGCATATATAAAACTTTCAATAAGGTTGTATCCTTTATTGGTTTGAAATAGTGCGACTCCAAGGATGGCACAGTTGGTGGTTATCAGTGGTAAGAAAATGCCAAGTGCCCTGAACAACGCAGGACTCATTTTTTTGACAAACATTTCTACAAGCTGAACCGTTGAAGCGATCACTACAATATAACTTATCAATTGAAGGAAAGGCATATTGATCCAAACCAGTAGCGCGTGCAGACCATAGGCACAGAGTGAACTTATCAGCATAACGAAAGTCACAGCACCGCCCATCTTGGTCGCTGTATCTGTTTTACCGGATACCCCCAGAAAAGGACAAATCCCCAGGAAGTAAGCCAGAACAAAATTGTTGATCAGGCAGGAATTCAAAAAGATATATCCTAATGATTCATTCATGCTGCTTCCTTTTTAAATTTCATATAATTGAAAAGAACAAGCCATAACGCCAGTGTGAAAAAACCGCCTGCCGGTAAAACCATGACCACCCAATCCTGGAAGCCTTCCCCGAACAAGTTGAAACCAAAGAAACTTCCACTGCCCAGGATCTCCCTGACACCACCGAGGCATAGTAGGGCAAAGGTGAATCCTATACCCATTCCCAATGCATCCATGATCGAATTGGCAATTGTGTTTTTTGATGCAAAGGCCTCTGCACGGCTGAGAATAAGGCAATTCACAACGATCAGTGAAATGAATGCTCCAAGGCTCTTGTGAAGATCAATACTGATTGCCATGATCACGTAGTCTGTCATTGTGACAAAAGTTGCAATGATCAATATATAGGAAGCGATCCTTACCTGTTTGGGAATAAAATTCCTCAATGATGACACCAGTATATTTGACATCAGTAATACGAAAGCTGTAGCCAAACCCATTGCGAGCGCATTCATTGCTGTATTAGTCACCGCCAATACAGGGCACATGCCCAGGACCTGTACAAAAACAGGATTATCTTTCCACAAACCCTTTATGAATTCATCTGTGGATATTTGTCCAGTCGTTGCTTTATGTTCAATGGCCTTACTCATTGTCTTCTTTATTCGTTTCTGTTTTAGACCCTTTTATATTATGGTAGTTGGGATAAATGACCGGTAGCCACATTTCAGTACTGGCTCCGATGATATCCCCGATGGCCCTGGACGAAATCGTTGCTCCGGTAATTCCATCAAGCTCCCATTTGTTTTTCTTCGCCCCACTCTTTACTGTGACGACTTTGTTGTTCGGACCAGATAAATCACTTTTAAGACTTACGTCCAGATCTTTGAAGTTGGCGAGGAAAACATCATCCTTTTCAATTTTGTCCCCCAGGCCTGGTGTTTCCTTGCTTTCCAGTACATAAAAACCTATGACTTCTTGTTTATGCGGGTCATAGCCATATAATATCCTGATGATGTCTGCAAAGCCAATCCCGCTGGCTTCGATTGCATATCCTACCAGTTTGTCATTGTCATCAAATCCTGCATAAATAATTTTCTCTCCGGATTCTTCACCTTTAGATTCCAGGCTGATACCTGAAGCATCGACAAAATGCATGTCCTTTTTTGTGATACCGGGGAGAACCTTGAAAATGGCTTTTTCCAAAGCTTCAGCTTTATTCTTTTCTATCCGGTTAAATGTACCCTCATATGTCAAAACGATCATTAAAGCACACATAAAACCAATGCTAACCATGGCTTTGAGCATATTGAAACTGCTCGTTTGCGTACCTATATGTAATTCAGTGGTACTCATGCGCGTGCTACTTTTTTAACCGTTCCATAAACCCGGGATTTGAAAATATTATCGATATGTGGAGAAAGGGCATTGGCCAGTAAAATGGCATACATCACACCTTCCGGCAAACCACCCCAGATTCTTATAACCACAACCAGTAAACCAATAATGGCTCCATAGATCCATACGCCTTTTGGTGTTAACGGGGATGACACCATATCTGTAGCCATGAATATCGCGCCCAGCATCAATCCACCTGAAAACAGCATAAGCATGGGTGATGGATATGCCTGGCTATCGATAATATATAAGACTCCGCTTATTACAAATACGGATACTAATATTGAAACCGGTATCCTCCAGTTCATCATCTTTTTTGCGATCAGGTAGAGTCCTCCAAGGATAATAAGTGCGGCGCAGGTTTCTCCGGTTGATCCGCTAATCAGACCAAGCGCCAGTGCATTTGTTTCGGTTGTAATTTTGTCAAATTTAAAAGCTGCCAATGGCGTTGCCCCTGATACAACATCGGGTACCGGCTCCATAAATGGCAGAGTAAGTATTGAACCGGATATTGATGAAAACCTGTTTTCCAGGAATGACGGATA
>JAHHJO010000325.1:0-3207 GCA_018680275.1 Bacteroidia bacterium | reverse complement strand
GAGAACAACAGGTCCTGGAGGAAAGCTTCTGCACACTCTGAAAAAAGGAAACTACCAGTTAACAGTATCCCATCCTGATTATGTATTTCATTCAGAAAACATACTTTTCGGAAATGAAGGATACAAGTGGAAACCGATTATTTACGAGATTGAATTGCAAAAATTGCCGGGGGTAACAGAAACAGAATCAGCGCATAAAGCAATCGTCCTAAATAATATCTTTTTTGATTCAGGGTCTTTTGAATTGCTGCCTGAATCAGACCAGGAAATCCAAACACTCTATGAATTCCTGAAGAAGAACATGGACATTTCTATCAGGATACTGGGCCATACAGATAATATTGGAACAGCAGGAGATAATCTTCAATTGTCACAGGAAAGGGCCCGATCAGTATATACTGCTCTAGTCGACAAGGGTATTTCTCCTGCAAGATTGTCGTATCTTGGCCACGGTGAAAAAATCCCTTTAGCATCTAATGAAACAGAAGAAGGCAGACAAACGAACAGAAGAACAGAATTCATTATTATCGATTAACTGATTATGGCCAGAAAGAAGAAGATTAAACAGGATGTTAAAATCCATGGCATCGCGGATAAAGGTATGGGTGTAGGTCGTGATGAAGACGGGGTTGTTTATTTTGTTCAGGGACCTGTGCCGGGTGATGTAGTGGATGTGATTGTAACAAGGAAAAAGTCTTCATACCGGAAAGGGATAGTCAAGGAATATAAGTCATACTCTTCTGAAAGGACAGAACCTTTCTGTGATCATTTCGACCTGTGTGGCGGATGCAAGTGGCAGCATTTGGAGTATCTATCACAGTTAAAATATAAACATATTATCGTCCAGGATGCATTTAAAAGAATTGCTGGTATAGAAACAGCTGATATCAGGCAGATAAGGGGCTGCACCAATTTAACAGAATACAGAAATAAACTTGAATACAGCTTCTCCTCAAGACGCTGGGTTCCGCAAGAAGAAATAGACACCGGAGAAAAAATTGAATTCGGGCCGGCTGCCGGTTTTCACCGGGCAGGTGCTTTTGACAAAATTGTTCAAATCAGAAAATGTCATTTGCAGGATGACTTATCCAACCGTATCCGTAATCGGATTGACGAATTGGGCCGCACACATAACTGGAGTTATTATAATGCGCGTGAACACCATGGATTTTTGAGAAATGTTGTTCTTAGAAATACAGAACTTGGTGAATGGATGATCATTGTGCTTGTTGGAGAAAATGACAGTGAAAAGATTCAGTTCCTACTTGATACATTGAAGTCCGAGTTTCAGGAATTAAGTTCCATTTACTATTCTATAAACACCAAATTCAATGATTCCATGTATGATCTCAAGATGGAGTTATATCACGGTTCAGATTTCATTACGGAACAGCTAGGACACATTAAATATAAAATCGGACCTAAATCTTTTTTCCAGACGAATACAAAACAGGCGAATGTGCTTTATGACTATGTTGTAGAGCTGGCAGAATTAAAAGGCCATGAGCTGGTATATGACCTGTATACCGGCCTGGGAAGTATTGCTTTATATATTGCATCGAAATGCAAACAAGTTGTTGGCATAGAAGAAATTCCTGAAGCCATTGAAGATGCCAGGGCAAATGCCGAATTCAATAATATTGACAATACCGTGTTTTTAACCGGAGATGTAAAAGACTTATTTACAGGATCCTTTATCGAGAAATATGGAAAGGCAGACCTGGTAATCGTTGATCCACCAAGAGCTGGTCTTCATAAAGATGTCTGCGAAATGTTGAATTCTGCAGATGTAGATCGGATTATCTATGTCAGTTGCAACCCATCAACCCAGGCGAGGGATATAGCCATATTAAACGAAAATTATGAACTGATTTCTTTGCAGCCTGTTGATATGTTTCCACATACACACCATATCGAAAACATTGCTTTACTTAAAAGAAGAGAACAATGAAAGAAGCAGAAAAATTAATGGTTATCGAAAATGAAATGAAGAAATTCAGGACCATTCTGAGCAAAGCTTCCGATACTATTCTTGAAAAGGACGTGAGCAACTATCCCATATTCGTCATACATAAACAGGAGATAGCATTGGGCATACCCATCATTGAAAGAACAGTATCAAATACAAATTGGTCGATTAATGCTTCCAGCCTTGAAGAGTTTGTAACCAAGCAATTAATTTTTGAAAAGAAGATGGATGAATTCAAGAAAAGCTATAAAAATCCTGAAACCCATTTATGCCTGTTTGTATTAAGTGACCTTGGTGCTCAGTTTATTTATCTACCTAGGCAGGACTAAGCTCGTGCGCTTTAAAGATCATTTCCTCGTATGGAATAATTGTCTGGAATCCTTTAGATGAAAAATAGGCGTTTACACTTTCCTTACCAAGGTCCGAAGCTGCCATAATAAAATCACCTCCCCATGCTCCGAGAGATTTCATTGAACCTTCGAAATCTGAAAAGTGAAGCTCTTTGATTTTAGGGAGAGAAAGATGTTCAGATACCAGGTTTTCATGCTCGTCAATAAGATCACAAAACTTGTTAAAACTTTTACATGCCAACACATCCTCAGTAATTTTGCTGAGCTTTTTGACAAGCGTCTTCCTGTTCTTTGCTTTTTTGAAATAGAATTCTACAGCAGATGATGAAGATTGTTTTTCATTCAGGTGGACAAAGTATAAATGGTCTTTGAATGAAGGATCAAATTCAATTTCTGAATAATTCACTTCCTCATCTCCAAGCTGATAACTGATCGGAAAATCAGCACCTGCGCAAGCAACATCATACCCAGATCCATTGGATATTTCAAAATGGAGTAACAAAGGATTGATGTCAGCCCAATGTGCCACAAGAAAAGTCAGTGAAGAACTTGACCCCAAACCCCAATTCCTGTCAAATTCAAGTTCGGTCTTTACATCGAAGCCATTCCATTTTGATAAAAATTCTGAATTCAAGCGAACAGCTCCTTTTAGGAGTTTTTTCAATTGTAATGCCTTTTCTTCATCACTTGTCTTGATCGCAGAAAAATCATATAAAGAAATCTGTGCCGAAAACCACTCTTCTTTGGCGTGATCATAAGACTTCCAGTAAAGATCGGATTTTCGTGTTTTTTTTATGGACATTTTTTGTCCATACCTGGTTGGAATAGCGAGCGCTAGGGCACCATCCAGTACGGCATATTCAGACGTCAACAATAGCTTACCATGGC
>JAHHJO010000216.1:0-2176 GCA_018680275.1 Bacteroidia bacterium | reverse complement strand
TCCCTTTGTAGCTTTGTTCTGGGGATTTGTTGATGGAGAAAGTCTGCAGTGGATCCACCTGGTTGCAGTCCTTTTGATCCTTGGTGGTGTGTTTTTAATCAAGAAAAAAGAACCTGCAAAAGCTTGAGGCGGGGACGCCTCAAGCAACCATTCATGCAACCATAAGGACGCATCCAGAAACCATAAGGATGCATCCAGCAACCACATGAAACTCCCTGTTGCGATTGTCACCACCGCCAATTGCTTTGCCTGACCTCGAACTATTAAAGGGTCAGCTATCGACATATAAAGAAATTCTTCAAGCTTTAAATTCTATCCATTATAGTTAAGCTTAAACCAGCATTTAAATTGTAGGGTTTAGGTCTCCAACCTGCAAGCTTCTAAATTTATCCCCTTATCCGATAAGAACCAGTTTCAATACAATCTTCAGCCTGCTGTGTTGAAAGTTGATTTATCAAGTATTGACGGATGGTCATTTCTTCTGGAATTCTAAAGCAAAGAGTTTCAAATTGTCTGGGCAAGCCTTCAACAGGCTTTAATTCACTGTCTTCAACTCTTTTATACCATACGATGGAATCATAAGTTGCAGGAACTTCAATACCTGTTCCGGGATCGACTACACGCTGGTAATTTCTTGATTTATACTGTCGTGGTATTTCAATGCCGTTAACCTGTGACTCATCAATGAAATTATAGCATTGAACAACACCAATACTATCGGTTTCACTATTGACCACCAGATAGATCATAGTAGAATCCTGGATCTCATATTTTGTATAATTATCATAGACAAGCACCTGTTCTGTTACTGTTTCAAACTTAGCACCGAGAGAAAGATGGGCCTCCCTGACCAATTTCAATTCTGTTCTTTTCTCAAAAACAGCTTCTTTTAATACCAGAGATGGATGAGTTGTATAAAAGTCTACGCAAACATCCTTGAAATCTTCACACTTCTTGCACGAGCTTACACAAGTCATTAAAAAGAGAAAAATGGTCGTCGAAATGATTGTACGCTTTATCATATTCTATGTAATCAATAAATTAATATACGTATATAATATAGCCTTGCATACATATTAGTTAAAATGAGCGATATCAACTAATAGTTACTAACTGAGGCTCTAAGGCCATCCCTCAACATTATCAATCATCAATTTTATGTATCAATTTACCCTATACCTAAGGTATTTATGTATATTAGACTTGAACAATCTATTTCCAATGAATCATAAATTATTTCGGGGAAGTCTGGATACAATCATCATCAAACTATTATCGGATAACGGACCCATGTATGGCTATGAAATCACCCAAAAAGTCAAGGTCATGACTTCCAGTGCGTTCAAAATTACGGAAGGGGCATTATATCCTGCACTACACAGGCTTGAAAATAAGGGTCTGCTTGACACTGAAACAAAGAACATCGGTAACAGATTCAGGAAATATTATACACTGACAGAAAGTGGTATTAAAGAATCCAGCCAGATGCTTGAAGACATGCAAGCATTTATCAGGAATATCCAAATCATTATGAATCCTGCCATCAATTGAAGAATATGGAAAAGAAAAAACAACTAACGTCAGGTGAGATTGAAAAACTCTTTGATTTTGTGAGATCCAAAAATGTGCCTTACAAGGATGTACAATATGAAATCGTAGATCATCTCGCCAGTGGTATAGAAGAGATACAATCAGAAGAACCAGGAATATCTTTTGAAAAGGCGCTAGCAAAAATCTACTCCAAATTTCCCATTACAGGATTTGCTGTATTACAATTGGAAAAAGAAAAGTATATCAAGTCATACTGGAGAAAGAGGTTAGGTAAATACATGTTGAAGTTCTTCCAGTTGCCAAGAATCATTCTGACCATTTTATTATTCCTCATCCTTTTCAAGATTTTTACAATTTATGGCTGGATGTCTGTTTGGATCTCAGGGATATCGTGTTTGATAGTCATGTTCTACTCAATCAAAAGATCTAACTGGCTCTCATCCCATTCAGATAATTATCTGATCATTAAATCTTTTAATTCTTCCATAAGGTTCTATGTGATATTTATCCTAGTCCTTACATGGTTCATAGGTCAGCCAATGGGAATTGATCTTTATAACCACTCAGAAGGTTCTGCAGTATTTCTGAATTATTTCTTTTCCATAGTGTATGCACTGGCATGGAT
>JAHHJO010000131.1:0-2267 GCA_018680275.1 Bacteroidia bacterium | reverse complement strand
TCCCTTTGTAGCTTTGTTCTGGGGATTTGTTGATGGAGAAAGTCTGCAGTGGATCCACCTGGTTGCAGTCCTTTTGATCCTTGGTGGTGTGTTTTTAATCAAGAAAAAAGAACCTGCGGAGGGCTTTTAGCTTGAGGCGGGGACGCCTCAAGCAACCATTGGGATGCTTCAAACAACCACTTGTTGCTTTTGGCGTCCCCGCCAAAAGCTAAACCTTATCCCTATCCATTTTCAATTATTAATTATTAATCACCTATACCATTCCTTATACTTCACATAAGCTTTCGAAGTACCTTCAATATAGATCTGGCTTTGTTCGGGATCAATGGGTTTCAGTTTCTTGGCAGGTACACCTGCATAGATAAAGCCACTTTCCAGTATGGTACCAGAGGTCACCACTGATCCGGCAGCGATGATACAATTTGAGGGGACATTTACATCATCGAGTATGATTGCGCCCATCCCCACCAATACATGATCTTCAATCTGGCAGCCATGAATGATTGCCCTGTGTCCAATACTTACGTGATCACCGATAATCGTATCTCCACGGCCATAGGTACCATGGACCATAGACAGGTCCTGGATATTTACATGATCGCCGATTATTATCCGGTTTACATCACCCCGGATAACGACGCCAAACCAGATGCTGCATTCCTTGCCGATTGTCGTATCCCCTGAGATGATTGCATTCGGAGCAATCCAGGCAGATGGATCTATCCGAGGATATTTTCCGTTGACTTCAATCAACTGTTGCATCAAATATTCTTTTGATGGCTTAATGGCTTAATCTTATAACCGGCTTTTTTCAACAGGTCAAGAACACCGTCTTTTCCCCCGAGGTGACCGGCACCGACGGCAAAGAATACCGTACCACCTTGCATTTTCTGAGCCATGACAGGTATCCAGTTCTTATTCCTTTGATACAATAGAATATCTTCATAGTCTTCTATCCCTCCTTCTTCACCCATAGCTTCTATCATCGCATTGATATCCTGTTGCACATACATTTGGGTCATTACCTTGAATGCATCATTTTCAGTATTGCTCGTGCGTACAGATTCCAGGAGCATATCAGCTTGTTCCTGGTATGGGATCGAATCAAAAACACTCATTTGGAATTCCAGAGATTCAAGCCCTTCAACTTCAAGTTTTGAGTCCTGGGCCATTTCATATAATTCCATCTCGTAAGATTTAACAGATGACTCATCCCCAAAACCACCTGCAAAATCAATGTCTCCACTAGCGAAAACGGTTAAAAACATCGGCTTGATCCGCTCCAGGAAAAACATGGGAATCCCCATTTCTTCAAAGTGGGACTTAACTTCCTTATAATCATTCTCGGAATAAAAATCTGACAGTTTATACCCGTCATTCATGAATGCTTTTGTCAATAATGATAGTTGTGATGAGATATCAAACATATCATCAAGATCCACTTCGAACACAACCTTATCTGCCTTTCCAAAAGAACCAAGGGTTGCTTCAGGCCAGTAAAAATCTTCAGCTTCAATAAGGTGAATGGTCCCAAAAAGATAGGATGGTTCATCAAGACCATTCCCGTTTATCTCCCACAACAAGGCATTTTCAAATTTGTAGTCATCAACGGATGAAACAGTATTTTTTGAGGTCTTGCATGATCCTGCAAAAACGATAATAATAAGGATTGCAAGAATCCTGAATGATTTTAGCTTATTCAACATCTGATATTTTTATGTTCTGACTTTATATATTTCGTGCATCAGGATGGCACCAGCCACTGAAACGTTTAACGACTCAACTTTTCCTGTTCCTTCAATATTTACAAAATGATCTGCAAATGCAGCAATTTCACGTACAACGCCTTTTTCTTCTGAACCTAAAATAAGGGCAATAGGTTCGCTGAATATCGATTTATCTGGTTTTTCATCTGTATTGGATTCTGCAATAACAATTTTCAGCCCGGATTCTTTCAAAAAATTAACCGCTTTGGTCATTGAATTTTCCCTGCATATATGTATATCCTTGATGGCTCCTGCGGATGATTTATAGGCAAAGCTGTTAATTCGTGCTGAACGTTTGAGAGAAACCATGATAGCATCAAATCCAAACCACACTGCAGACCTTGCCAAAGCCCCGATATTCCTGACATCTTCAACGCCATCCAATACCAGAATTGCCGGAACTTTCCCTGATTCAAAAATATGAGGCAGCACATCTTCAATTGAAAGATAATCTACAAGTGATAGCTGAGCCACAAGACCCTGGTGGTTCACTTGTTTAAC
>JAHHJO010000548.1:0-2184 GCA_018680275.1 Bacteroidia bacterium | reverse complement strand
TTTTTGTTTCCTGTTTTGATAAACTTCAATGGCTACATCAATCGATTTGCTGATTCTTTGTTTTTCAAGGGCGCTTATAAATATGACCGGGACATCATTGAAGGGTGCCAGTTTATCCTTGATTCTTTGCTCAAAATCACGAGCCGTGTTTGTTTCTTTTTCTAGAAGATCCCACTTGTTTACAAGAATGACAACACCTTTATTCCTCTTGATCGCCAGTGAGAAAATACTGAGATCCTGGGCTTCAACCCCGGTCGTTGCATCGATTAGGAGCATGACGACGTCTGATTCTTCAATGGCCCGAATAGCTCTCAGGACGGAATAGAACTCGAGGTTTTCATGCACCTTGTCTTTTTTCCTGATGCCTGCGGTATCGATAAGAAAAAATTCCTTTCCAAATTTATTATAGTGACTGTTGACACTGTCCCTGGTTGTACCCGCGATATCCGTTACAATATTCCTGTCCTCGCCCAATAATGCATTTGTCAGCGAAGACTTGCCAACATTGGGCTGACCAACGATTGCAAATTTTGGAACCTGGTTTTCTTCATCTTCACCTTCGTCAGGGAGTTCGTCTGTTATCGCATCAAGGAGATCACCGGTACCTGAACCACTGATGGATGCAATGAAGAAAGTATTTTCAAATCCCAGGCTCCAGAACTCATTGGCCATTAATTGCCGGGAGTTGTTATCAACCTTGTTGACAGTCAGGAATACCTTCTTGGATTGCCGTCGCAGGATATTTGCCATTTGTTCATCCAGGTCGGTAATACCCGTTGTGACATCAACCATAAATATGATGATATCGGCTTCATCAATGGCTATATGGACCTGTTCCCTGATCGCTTTTTCGAATACATCATCACTATGCTGAACAAATCCTCCCGTGTCGATGACGGTGAAGTGCTTGCCATTCCACTCACTGGTACCATAAATACGGTCCCTGGTGACGCCACTGATATTATCAATGATTGCCTTCTTTTCTCCGATCAATCTATTGAATATGGTTGATTTACCCACATTAGGCCTACCTACTATTGCTATTACTTGTGCCATATATTATTGTAAATATCCGAAACTCTTAAGCAAGCGGTCATCATCGCGCCACTTTTCTTTAATCTTAACATATAATTCAAGGTGAACTCTCTTTTCAAGAAATTTTTCGATGTCTTTCCTGGACTCAATACCCAGTTTTTTAATTGAACTTCCCTGCTTTCCGATCAGGATTTGCTTTTGTGTTTTGCGCATCACAAATATATGAGCCAGGATATGCACAAAAGGTGCACCTCTTTTTTCAGATTCCTTGAATTCTTCGATGATCACTTCTGTGGAATAAGGAATTTCCTGTTTATACAACAGCAATATTTTTTCCCGTATGATTTCACTGAGAAAAAAACGTACTGACCGATCCGATAACTGATCTTTTGGGAAATAAACAGGACCTTCAGGCAGATTGGCTTTTATCCTTTCCAGCAAATAATCGACACCGATCTTTTGCAAGGCAGAAATATGATGGACTTCTTCAAAAGGTACACGTTCCCGCCAGTCTGCTTCGAGTTGTTTTAATGTATCAGGATCCGATGTGTCCACCTTGTTGATGATCAGGAATCTGGGAACATCGGTTGATTTAAGTTTGTCAATGACCTTTTCATTTCCATTGTATGGGTCTCCGGGTTCAGTCACAAAGAGCACGATATCGGCATCTTCGAATATCGAAAAGGCGGCATCATTCATTGCTTTTTGCATTTTATACCCAGGGTCACTGATAAGTCCGGGCGTATCAGAAAATACAATTTGATAATCATCCTCGCTGTGGATTCCAAGGATCCTGTGCCGCGTTGTCTGGGGTTTATGGCTGATTATAGCCATCTTTTCTCCCAGCATAGCATTGAGCAGGGTAGACTTGCCGACATTAGGTCTGCCAATAATATTTACATATCCCGAATAATGTGTACTCAATAGTTCAGTTGTTTGGTTCTGGTGTGAATGATATGGTTGATTTCAAGAAAAGCATTTTTCGGATGTCCTTTTCGCCAATTCAGATCATTGAATTCATATCCTATATTACAATAGTACTGGATTTTGCTGCTTTCCATTTCGTCAAGTACATGATCATGCGTATTGACCATACAGATCCATCCTTCCTCTTCTTTCACATCATCCCACCATTCCTCATAGTAACTG
>JAHHJO010000038.1:0-6734 GCA_018680275.1 Bacteroidia bacterium | reverse complement strand
CCATATAGCTTTCCTCTTCGAAATTGACATAGTATCCTGCATCCGTATTATTCCAGGGAAGTACCTTAACCCTCGTCATACCATCTTTCCGGAGATTTACAACAAGATAATTTTTGAATATCTCCAGGCCGGTAATAAAAATATCATCCCTGTGACCGATAAACTCTTTCCAGTTATACTTGCCAGTATTATCTTCAGAACACTTCATCACTTTGAAATTCCTGGCCTTATCTTTATTTGTAACAACATACCAGTGATCGCCATAATGAGAAATTGAATGTTCGAGATCTCTTTCCCTTGGCTGGAAGACTTTGAAATCATCATTGGGACTGTCGGCAGACACATACCTGTATTCATTTGAAACAGTAGCGTATGAGCCTATGACTATGTATTTTTTCGATTTTGTTTTGTATACATAAGCTGAAAAAGTCTCATCTTTTTCGTGATAGACTTCTACATCTTGCTCAGAGTCTGTGCCAAGTACATGTTTGAATATCTTGTAGGCACGAAGTGATTCATCTTTCCTGGTATAAAAAACTGTTTTATTGTCATTTGCCCAAACCAGGGATCCTGTTGTATTTTCAATTATATCATCCAACATTTCTCCTGACTCAAGATTTTTGAACTTAATCGTATAGATCCTGCGTGATAAAGTGTCTTCTCCGTATGACAATAATTTATTGTCAGGGCTGACAGCCAGGCCACGTGCTGTATAAAATTCAAAATCCTTAGCAAGTTCATTTACATCCAGAAGCATTTCTTCATTTGCTTCCAGTGTTTGCTTCTTCCTTGTATATATAGGGTATTCCATGCCCTCTTCAAATCGTGTCAGGTAGAAATACCCGTTGCGGAAGTAAGGTACAGACATGTCTGTTTGCTTTATCCTTCCTACAATTTCGTCGTACAATTTTTCCTTAAAGTCATCGAGATGACTTGTCATATCCGAAGTGAATTTGTTCTCGGCTTCGAGGTATTCTACGACGTCAGATGTTTGTTTATCAGGATTTTTAGCAGCTTTTTGTTCATCACTCAATTTCATCCAGTAATAGTTGTCAATTCTGTCTTCACCGTGTTTTGAGTGAGTATAGCTTTCTTTTTTTGCTTGTGGAGGTGCGATGTTTTCCAAATTCTTCATTGTCACTTGCGAGGGTTTGTTATTCTCAGTACAGCAAATAAATATTGTTGTGCAAATTAAGGCAGTTACAGTTAAGACTCTTTTATTCATGGTAAGAAAATGTTGTTAAATATATAAATAGCTTGACATATTAGAATAACTCATATAAATGAAAAAATTATATTTGCCATTCAGTGAAATTACGAAGTCTACAAATAAAAGGGTTTAAAAGTTTTGGAAACGAGACTACAATTCATTTTAATGATGAAATTATCGGTATCGTAGGTCCAAACGGATCAGGTAAATCCAATATTGTTGATGCGATCAGGTGGGTGCTTGGTGAGCAAAAAAGCAAGGAACTGCGCCTTGAGAAAATGGTTGACGTCATTTTCAATGGTACCAAAACAAAAAGGAAAGCAGGGATGGCGATGGTCTCCATGATTTTCGAAAATTCACGCAAACTTATTCCTGTTGAATTTGACCAGGTGAAAATCAGCCGGATTCTCTATGATACAAATGACAGTGAATACCGGATTAATGATGTTCCATGCAGGCTTAAAGATGTCAGAGACCTGTTCATAGATACGGGAATTGGATCAAACAGCTATGCTATTATCGAATTAGGTATGGTCGATGACATCCTGGTAGACAAGGATCATTCGAGACGAAAAATGTTTGAACAGGCGGCTGGTATTTCCAAATACAAAACCAGGAAAAGAGAAACACAGCTTAAATTAAAGAATACACAAAACGATCTCGACAGGGTAGAAGACATACTGTTTGAACTGCGTTCAAATATGAAATCCCTGGAACGCCAGGCACGGAGAACAAAAAAGTATTATGAGCTGAAAGATGAATATAAGAACCTCTCTGTCAAAAAAGCCATACTTAACCAGGGGGAGGCCATTGACAAAGAGAAGAAGTATAAAGAAGAGCTATCAAGGGAAAATGAGGCATTGGTAAAAATCACCTCAGAAATCAGTGCACTTGAAGCAGAAGTAGAAAAGATCAAGAAAGATAACCTGGATAATGAACAGTCTTTAAGTCACAAGCAAAAGGAATTTAACAGCATTGTGGATAATGTCCGCACTGGTGAGAGTCAGAAGGAAATTAAGAAACAGAATATATCATTCCTTGACCAGAATATAAAAAGAGAAAATAACAACCTCCAGGAATATATTTCAAATCTGTCCGGTATAGACACCCTGGTACAAGACAAGGATACCGAGCTGAAAGTGCTTTTAGAAAACGGGCTGGAGCTTGAAAAGAAATATATCGATACCAAATCAAGGTTCGAAGAAGTTGAATTGGAAAGGCAGAATATCCAGGGAGCTACCAATGAGGAGATTTCCGCTCTAAAGGAACTTGAAGATCAAAAATTTCAACTTGAAAAATCAATTATTGAATTATCAAGTCAATCAACCAATTATAGCCATAATCGAAATCAGGCACTTGAAGAGAAAGAGAAACAGGAAAGAATTCACGAGGAACTACAAAAGAAATCATCGGAAATCAATTCTGAACTTGAAGAAGTCAGGAACCGATTGGAGAACCTGAGAAATAAAAAGGAATCTCTTGAAAGTGACAAACAGGTTTTGCTTGACAAGATAGATGATGAAAAAGAAAATCTTCGTGTCCTGAACAGGAAACTGGATGCTCATACCAACGAGCACAGGCTCCTGAAAGACATGGTGGATAACCTTGAAGGATTTCCGGAATCAGCGAAATTCCTGGTAAAGGAATGGAAAGGGTCCAGGCCACTTTTGTCTGATATAATTGAATGTCCTGATGAATACCGACCCGCTATTGAATCCTACCTGGACGCCTACCTGTCCTACTTTATCCTGGATAGTGTGGAAGAAGCAAGAACATCTATCAATCTGCTTAAGCAAGCACAGAAGGGTAGATCTCAATTCTTTATCCTGTCTTCCTTCCATGACAAAGTAAGCAATACGCAGGTGCTTTATGACTTTCATGGATTGCCCGCCCTTGAGGTCGTTAAATGTGAAGAAAAATATAATTCTCTGGTTCACTTCCTGTTACAAAATGTTGTCCTGGTAGAAGACGAGGAAGTTTTGAAATCTGATATGCTTGATGAAGATGTGACTTACCTTTCCAGGAACGGAACAACAAACAGAACAAAACATGTGATTAGTGGAGGTTCTGTCGGACTTTTTGACGGCAAGCGAATTGGAAGGAAATCAGAAATAGAAAAACTGCTCAAATCCATTGAACGCACACAATCCGAGATTACCAAATCCGAGAAAAATATTGCAGACAAGAATTCAAGAATTAACGCATTATTCGATGCAGACTATGACCAGTTAATCAACGAAACCATCACAAAACGGAACACACTGGAAGTTAAAAGTGCTGAAATGGCGATCCAGCTATCTTCAGCCCAACAACAAATATCCAGCCTCCTGGATCGGATATCATTTTACGAAAATGAAGATAAACTCGGGATGAACCAGGTAAAGCTCCTGGAGTCAAGCTTGACGAAACTGGCAGAACAGATAGGCACAAAGAAAAACCAGCTTGATAGCCAGGCTGGAAGTATTGAGAATATCACCAGGAGATACGCCGAGATCAATGCATTATATAACGAAACACAATTGATTTGGGTCAAGCATCAAAATGATATCAAGAACCTGCAAAACGAAATATCATTTCGGCATCAGCAACATCAGGAATTGCTTTCTAAAAAAGAAGGGACACTTCTGGAAATTGAAACCCTCAGGGAAAACAAAAAGAAAAATGAAGCTGAATTAATTGAAATTGAAAACAGGCTTCTTGAAAGCTACAAGATCAAAAAAATAAAACAAGAAGAACTCAACCATTCAGAGCAAGCTTTCTTTTCAAACAGGTCTGTAGTCAATGAGAAGGAAGAATTACTTCGAGAAAGGAATAGGAAGTTCCAATCGTTACAATTATCCATCAATGAAATAAAAGACAAGTTAACCGGTGTTGAATTTGAATTAAGGTCTGCGATAGAAAGACTTAAAATTGAGTTTAATATCGATTTAAAATCTCTTTCGCGAGAGGAATATGTTGTCGAAGATGACGAGGTGGATACTTTGATGGAAAGATATGAGAAGATTAGAAAGCGATTGGATAATTATGGTGAGATTAATCCATTGGCTGTCGAAGCCTATGATGAGATCCTGGGCAGGTTAGAAACAATGCAGAGCCAGAGAGATGATATCCTTGAAGCACGGACTTCGCTTGAGGAGACCATAAAGGAAATTGATAATGATGCGACACAAAAATTCCTTGATTCATTTTACAAGGTGAAAGAGAATTTCAAGATGGTATTTCGATCGTTGTTTTCATCTGAAGATGATTGTGATCTTGTTTTATTTAATGCTGAGCATCCACTTGAATCTGATATCGAAATTATAGCCAAGCCTAAAGGAAAACGACCAAAGGTCTTGAACCAGCTATCCGGTGGTGAGAAAACACTCACTGCAACAGCCTTGTTGTTCTCCCTGTATCTTCTAAAGCCGGCACCATTTTGTATTTTTGATGAGGTAGATGCTCCACTGGATGATGTAAATATTCAGAAGTTTTCGAAACTAATCCGGGATTTTGCTGACGAATCTCAATTCATCATTATTACTCATAATAAATCGACGATGGCTGCCATGGACCTCCTATATGGAGTCTATATGCAGGAACAGGGGATATCTGGTGTTACCCAGGTTGATTTCAGGGAATATGAACACGATGAGATCTTTCAGAATGTGAGTTTATAAAAAAAAAGAGCCCGCCGAAGCGTGCTCTTTATTCTTGTGGTTTTAACAGTCGCAAGATCTAACTAACGATTAAGTAACCTACTATTTTCAAATACTGTGCCAATAGTTAAAATAATTTTATTCCTACATTAAATATTAGTCTTTTTGGGCTTTCTGAAAAATTGAAATCTTCACCTCCTACAGTCACATGATCGCCAAATTCAGAAAAGTTTCCTTCATATTCCAGGCCCAGGTTAACATTGCCAAGGGTGAATCCCAGGCCAGCTCTCCAACCATAGGTAGCTGTCTTGAATCGTTCATCATACCCGTCAAAATCGAATAGATCAGATGCATGGTCCAGGTTAAGATGGGCTACAGGGCCAAGCATAGCATCAAGGAATAGTACTTTAAATCCTACCAACAGCGGAATATCCAGGTTTGTAAAACTTTCTTCTTTGATGACATCTATGATCTGATCATCACTGTCATTGATTATATATTCAACATTCGTGGAATGCAGCATGAGTCTGGGTTCGAGAAAAAAACCTGCGAAGTTTATTTTTGTATAAATCCCACCCTGGAATCCAAGCTTAGCATCTGAAAACTTTATAGACCCTTCATTATTTGGAAAGATAATATCTGTTGGATCAGAGAGCTCAAATGAATGGACTCCCAGTTTGATACCAAAGTCAATCTGACTCAAAAGCGTGTTATTGAGCATACTTAAAAATAAGATCGCTATCAATGATATATTTTTCATACTTTATGGTTTTTATATAAACACAACGTATAGTTTAGCTGCTAAATGTATGCCAATCATATTTTAATGATATTTTAAGATGTTAATCAAAGAGGTAGAATTTATTGGAAGTTTTGAACATGAAAGCCAGTGCCCAAAGACGAATCTGCCGGAATATGCTTTTATTGGTCGATCAAATGTGGGGAAATCATCCCTGATCAATGCCCTGACCGGACGTAAAGATATTGCCAGGATTTCATCAACACCTGGTAAAACACAGACCTTAAATTACTTTTTAGTCAATAATTCATGGTACCTCGTTGATCTGCCTGGTTATGGCTATGCTAAAATCTCAAAAACGAAAAGAGAAAAATGGCGTAAAATGATAGATCGGTACCTTTCCTTGCGAAAATCGCTGTATTGTGTCATCTCTCTTATCGATGCCAGACACGAATTGCAAAAAAAAGATCTGGAATTCCTGGATTGGCTGGGAGAGAACAGGGTACCTTTTGCTATTGCCTATACGAAAATTGATAAAGTAAAAAAGTCGCAAAGAGAAAATAATATCAGTAAAATCAGGAATGAATTGTTGAAATACTGGGAGGAATTACCTGCCCAATTTGCAACAAGTGCACATGATAATATCGGAATTAAGGAGATTTTAGATTTTATTGAGGAAATAAATAATAATTGATCAATTTTGTGTCAAGATGACCAAAAATTCTGAGAACCTTTCACATATCATACCTACTATTGAAGATTGGCCCATCAGTCAGTTTTCACAGGATAGAGACGAGTTCATACAGAGACTGATTGATTACACTATGAACAGGTTGCTTCAATCCAACAGCAATCCTTATGAGATATTGAGTAAGACATTGTACCTGGAAAGACAGCGGGTGAAAAATAATCCATGGGCCGTTGATCCCCAGGATGAGAAGATATACCTTAAAACACTGACAAAGGAACTTGAAGACACTAAGAATGCAGAAGATCCGGCACAGGAAGAGTTGAAGATTCTCAGAAGGCTCGTACACAGGTATTCAGAAGAAATAATCGGGTTTTTTCTGCCAAAAACACACCGCTTTGCCAGGCGTTTTCTCACTTCGTTTTTCAAAAGAATATTCAATAACGGATGGGGTAGAGG